>CAYLWK010000062.1:0-5360 GCA_964387255.1 uncultured Oligoflexia bacterium | reverse complement strand
CCGCTCTCGCTGTTCGACCTTGTTTTCCAATGATCTTTCCTAGGTCCTCTTTCGCCACTTTTAATTCAATGACGGTTGTGTTTTCTCCCGCGATTTCACTGACTTCCACCTGATCAGGAAGATCTACCAACATCTTTGCCATGTATTCAATTAGCTTCGAAAGCTCACCTAATTCTTTTGCTTCTGGAGACATCTCGTTCACCCCTACGTCTATACATTCCACGTGAATTCCACAGTCTCTAGGTCTTGATGATTCATAGGATCACCCCCACCCAGAGGATCTCGCTTATAGTCTACCAGATCGGTTGATACCGGTGAAAACCTTATTCTTTTACTGGCTCAATTGGGCTTTTAAAAGCTGCCGAACCGTATCAGAACACACCGCTCCGCGCTCTTGCCACTGACGCAGCGCCTCTACGTTCAGCTTTACCTTATCCTGGGCTTTTTCAGCTTTTGGAAAATACTGGCCCAAGCGCTCTAAATACTTTCCATCTCTACGGTCTGCGCTATTAATCGCCACAATTGAATAAATAGGTCTGTTTTTGGCACCCTGCCGCTGCAATCGAATTTTTACTGACATAACGCTCTGAGATAGCAGGCAACCCTCTTCACGTCAAGAAAGTTTCAAATGGGTGAGATTTTCAAATGAGATCGCTTTTAGGCCTTTAAAAAGCGCTTGAGATCCTTTTGGAGCTGATGAACATCGCTTTGCAGAGACCGCCCCAGAGGTTTCACCATCCTCCCCAAAGCTCCCTCAGGCACCGCATGCTCTGGCTTTTCAATGCCCGTCATTAAAATCACCTTTAACTCATGCTCCTGTACACATTCTTTCAAAAAATCAACCGCAGACTCCCCAGGTAAGATCTCATCGAGTAGCACCACATCCGGACGCTCTCGCAAAAGCTCCTGTCGTGCCTCCCAGCAGTTCGCAGCGAGTCCACTCACCACCACATCTGGAATCTTTTCCAAAGTGTATTGAAGCAAATATCGCATGGAGTCAATATCTTCGACCACTAAAACGCGCATCATGATCAAGTCTCGCCTTTAACTTTCCGATTTCTAACATAATGAGGCGACATCCACACTACCTTTGGAAAGACTTATTTAAAAACCGTCAAAATCGAGCAAGCTCTGTGATTGAGCTTTTGAAAGAAAATGCTCTTTTTCACACTCTTAATGCAAAGGAACTCAAACTCCTCAGCAAAATGGTTTATGAACGCGTCTATCAGCCAGATGAAGTCATCTTTCATCAAAACGAACGGGGCTTTGGAATGTACATCATTGCCAAAGGCCGGGTTGATATCAAAACCGAGGGCCACGAAGAAGCCATTCAAGTCACTTGCCTGGGGGCTGGAAGTTTCTTTGGTGAACTCTCCCTCATCGAGCCAGACAATATTCGCTCTGCAACCGCAAGAGCTCGAGAGAGAACTATCTTGATTGGATTTTTCAAGCCAGACCTGATGGGAATTCTTGAACGTCAGCCTGCTATCGGAGTGAAGATTCTTTTTCAGCTTGCTGCTATTTTAGGTCAACGCCTCATGAGCACCACCGAAAGAATCTCTCAACTTAGCCAAGGAAAAACGGAAGAACTCATCGATGAAGCCGTCTGATCCATTTTTTAAACGCGATATGATCAAGCTTCTTTTTATGCTTGCCACGCTCTTTGGTTTTGCGCTCATTTTTGTTTTCAACACCCCCCTTTCAACACCAACACTCATATCCATCATCATCACAATGCTGATAGCGCCTTTTTTAAAATCGATTGAACGAAGAGGATACCCAAGAACACCTTCACTTATCGCTCTTTTCGTCATCATTTTCGGAATTCTAGGGTTCGTGGGAGTCATTGCAACTCAAACCATTGTTCAAGATTGGCATGCCTTTCAATCAGAGTTCCCAGTTTTATTGCAAAAAACCATGGATCGGGTTCAAAAATTGGAAATGGAACTGAAAGCTTCACACTCCTTTTTAGAACCGATTCATCCTTCCCAGACACTCCTCCGCTGGAGTCAAGAAACTGGCCAATGGTTTCTCACAAATGGACCCCAACTGATGGGTGAGCTGATGAGTTGGATTTTGATTGTGCCTCTTTTAAGTTTTTTTCTTTTGAAAGATGGAAGAAAAATTAGAAAAAAGTTCTTTGACCTTGTGCCAAATCGATTCTTTGAGCGTGCTTTTATGATGAGCACACGCGTGAGTGATTCAATCTCAAGTTATATTCGTGCCAAAGTCATCGAAGGGCTTTTGGTTGGCTGCCTCACCGCGGTTGGACTTTGGATCATTGGATTTCCCTATGAGCTTCTTCTTGGAGTGATCGCGGGGGTGACCAACATTGTGCCTTATCTAGGTCCGTTCATTGGTGCAGCTCCGGGATTATTGATTTGCTTTTTTGACCCAGCGCTGGCTCCCCTTCTTTTTGAAGTCACGCTTGTTTATGGAATTGCCAATCTCATTGATTTTGTTTTTATTTTTCCAATCGTCGTCGGAAATCTCGTTCAAATGCACCCGCTCATTTTAATCGGTGTTGTGGTCTTAGGACAACAATATTATGGATTGATTGGAATGCTCATTTCGATTCCTATCGCAGCTGCTTTAAAAGTGGTGATCTCTGAGGTACATCACATCGTCTATGACCCACTTCGAAAACACCCAAAAATACTGCCTTAATAAAGAGCTTTATGTTTTTTTGTCTATGGATTGGGTTGAGTTTCTAGACTCTGCAAGAGATGCTGGATTTGTTCGATTTCAAAACCACCGGCCTGCTCTCGCACCCCTGCATTTCTTTGATTTGATACCTGACCAGCATTTCCTAAATAAAGGAGCCCTTTGATCATCCCACTAAACACAGCCACACCTTGCTCAAGTCTGTTTTTTGTAACCACGACATTCCGATCAGAGCGTGATTTTCGGATTGCTTCATGATGACTTTTAGCTAACCCATTAGGACTTACTAACTCGATCACATCGCGTCGAAGCCCACTGTCCACATAAAACGTCTCAATGAGGTACTGAAGTCTGAAGGTAATTTTTTCTCGAATCGATCGATCTTGATCACCCAGTGCCTGGGCAACCCAGCCAAGTGCCGTAGAGCGATCAATGTCACTTGCTGGCGCTTTAGGTGAATCAAAGTGAAACCGCCGGGCTAGCATTTCCGTAAGTGCCTCATAGGCTCCTAATCTTTTATAAGAGGATCGATTTTGTGTTAAATCTCTCAAGCCAAGCATGATCTCATCGGACTGAGCATAAGCTCCAGCTAACTCAAGACCAGCGTTTGAATCAAGTTGATTGAGCACCATCGCATCAAAAGACGCCTGATGAGATGAGAAAGCTAAAAACTTTCTCATAACTTGGGTCTGTGAGGGAAGATCACTTGTAAGAACCACTCGAGCCAATGATTTCGCTAAAGATTTTTTAACTCGGGCGGAAGTTTCAATTGGATAACGCTCAACCACGAGAGTTTCTAACTGAGCTTTCCCTAAAAACTCAACTCCTTGAATGGCTTCTGCTGCACGGTATCGAATGGCTTCTTTCGGAGATGCTATTAACTCAAAAACTAACTCACGGACCCAAAGAAGATCCATGTGATCACCTAACCCAGCAACCAACCCTTCTTGAGATTCAGTAGCTTTCGTGTCTGACTCTTGAAAGAAACTAAACATTCCTTCTGAGGGATTCGAAGTCGAATCTCCGGTTAAACGACGAACTCGCTTAGCGAGGTTCTGTTTCAAAGCAGCATCTCTTTGCGCATCCACTTTGGAAGGTGTTTTAAACGCTGTGAGATAGCTATCCACGGCTTGTTTCATTGAACGAAAGCCAGGCGCACCATCCATAACCTCTTGAAAAAGAGTCATGACTTCATCCTGATAATAAAACTTTTTTGCCAAAGTTCTTAAAACGTCTCGAGCCGCTTCCTCACTCATCACCGCAGAGTTGAGAATAAAGAACTGATGTGCCAAATCAACCATCAGGTTCATCTGCTCAGGTTCTAAGTTTTCAAAACGACTAAAACTTTTAATAAGGTACGAACGACTTTTCTGATCAATGCGAGTGGACTGGGTTGCTTCAGTTAAGATGGCAAGTGATTTTGAGGCCTGATGTCGATGGAGACGCTCAAGTGCGTCTACGAGCCTTCGAAGTTCGTCGGAGGTCGTTGCTTCCTGAAGTAAGGTACTGATGCAGGAAGGTAACGCTTCGGAGCGAAGGTAGGCAAGCTGAACACTCGCACCTCTTCCAGAGCGATACGTGAGATGATCTAACAACCAATCTCCCGTACCCGAGGGCAACTGTGAAGACCGCCCAAAGGCGCCTGGAGTTTGATAAAGACCACAATAAAAATGCACACTTTCTTCCGTTGAAAGCCCTTGCTCGCGAGGAAAGGCTTCCAGTACCTTTTCAAGAGTAGACCGAGAGCGATAGCTCGAAAAAGCCTGCTCGGATTCAAGCCGATCTAAAAGGGCTTGTACTTTTGGAGGGGTCGCAACGACAGATTGTGACATCGGTCGAGCAAACGCTAAATGAAGCGTTGCCAAAGCCACAAGCGTCATCAAAATTACAGGCAACTGAATTCTAAATAAAAACTCGATCCAACGAGTCATGATGAAATACCTCCACCTGCTGAATGGTCTCAAAGGTCTGACTTTGCGACTCAGCAGTCACGCCCGCCCAACTTGCGAACGCCGTGCCAAGAATTTCATCCAACCACTGTAAAAATAATGCTCAGGTGCCCACTCAATCGCACAGAAGCCAGACTCCTCACAGTAGGGTCAAAGCGGCACCAAACTGACTGGTTTCATTTTAACTCCACGGTGCAAACAGTCTCTGGTTATGTAGGGGGAATTGAGAACGACGTCTTTTCTCAACTGAAATGCTTTTGTTTATTTGCAGACTTCGCAATTTTCTTAAAGGAAAGGGAACTAAAAACCCGACTTGAACAAAAGCCTGCTGGAATTCACCTAATACTGAGTGGCAAACATTTTGTCTTGCCATCCCCGGCGAATGATTCCATCCACATACTCCAATCGATCTGTAGGAATGTCATGAAGAAGCAGATCAATATCCGTCCGAATCTGCTGGTCATTTTCAATGTCGATGCTCTCTTGAATGAGCTGAGCACGCGTTTCTTGATCTTTAGCTGTCAGGTATTTTGCAAAGTTCAGGGCAGCTTGTTTCTTTCGTTCAGATCGCTGAGCCGCTAAGCGCAGTCGTCTTCCTACGACGGATGGCCGAAAGTCACTGGGGATTTGATCCAGATCCGAAAAGCCTTCTACTTTGAGATAAGCTTCATTAAAATATTGGATTTCTTGATCATAGCTCGGCAATACGCCTAATCGATACAAATGATGCCCATGACTGGACTCGAA
>CAYLWK010000061.1:0-3079 GCA_964387255.1 uncultured Oligoflexia bacterium | reverse complement strand
TTCCCACAAACTGAGCAATATTTCTAACGGCGGCTTGCAAGGCTTGTTCATCGTTAAATTGAGCATCCGTTTTTTGAAGTAATCCGTTTTTTTCAATAAAAATCTCGCTAGGTCCATTGATTAAAACCTCAGAGACACGATCGTCGGCAAGGTAGTCTTTCACGGGCGCTAAAAAAGTCCCGATGCTGTCTTGAAATACCTCACTCACCTTATCTTGCTCCTTGAGTTAAAATCATCCCTCACTTGAGTTACTTTTTGGGTTTTTTATGGGTTCGAACTGATCAGTTCCTTCACAACCAATCGACCTTCCATCTGGTTCACTGGGCAATGAAATCGATACACCCCTGGAGTGGAAGGTGTGAACGTGATTTCCTGAATGGTTTTGGATCGAATTTGCTTTCTGACTTCAAAGCTATCCATCATAAAACAAAGTGTTGAATCCGAAGCGCCCGTGACAAAGATTCTCACAGGGACATCTTTTGTCACAAAAACCGTTTTTGGAAAAAATCCTAGATCTCCCGCAATCACAGCAACTTCTTGAATACCCTTTTTGGAGTCAGGTACTAGTGAGTCAAAAGATGCTTCTCTATTTTTTTTCTGAGAAGCGTCTGGCAATGGGCTTAGCGCAAGTTTCTTTCGTTCGCTGGTGCGAGCTCCGTCGCGAATAACGAGCCCAGCAGGCGTCCTTAGTTCACCTTGTTGATGAATCGTTGGATCTGCAGGTGGCGCTCCAAAAGATGACCTTGGAAATGCCTCATGAGGGGTCGCACCCCCCTGAAGTGGCATGGTCATCAAGATGACCCATGAAAAACTGATTGAAATGATAAATAATTTCCAATTGACTCTGTCCATAGAATCTTACCTCTTTCACTCTCTCCTCGTAAGAATCCAAAAAGATCTTAAATCATAAGGGCTCAATGCACTCACCCACAAATGACGAGTGCCCTCATTGGTTCCAATAAGGCCAAGAATCTGACGCTGTTTTTTTAAGCTTTGCGTCCTGAAGAGATGATTAGTTCGAGGACTCTAAAAAAATCCAACCACCTAGTTAATGACTTCAATTTAATCCTCTTCACTGCCCCAAAAGATTCAAAAAATTGCTATTATCATATTGTTTTAGTATAGATTCTCTGTGTTAAGTTTATTATTCTTACTTCAAATTGGGATCATGGCTGAAGCCAACGAGCCTCAGGTGAATGAATGCTTCCTTCGGTTTAGACAAAGAAGCCAGCCCACCTCAAACCAAAGCGCCACTCCAAGCAAAATAATTTTAGGGCCAGGCGAAGAGCAGATTTCCCCGAAACGGGTCACCACGACCGATGGAACTCATGAATTTGCTCAAGAGGAAATCCCATTAAATCGCTTTCCTGAAGCATTTCAGTTGAAATTTATTCAGCTCTTTGAGCTCGCTGGTGATGGCTATCTTGATTCTTTTAATGAAGCAGGTTTTTTTGCAGTGGTTTTTAAAGATGGAAAATACATCTTAGGAAACCGAATCACCTCACACTCGCCTAATGTCATTCAAGGATCTGACATCCTCGCAGGCCTGGAGGAACTGCTAGTTTCTGTAAAATCCAGTAACATCCTTCGCGTGCAGTTTTTTCACACCCATCCGATTGAACCGATGGCCCGTTCGATCTCTCGCCAAGATATGGATTTCTCACTAGAGATTCAGGCTTTCTTAAAACAAAAAGGGGTGATTGTTCCTTTGGACATGCATGCGATGCCTGTAGCCTTTGCTTTTGGAGAAATTGAACGTCATGAACTTCCACCCATTGGAAGCTCTGACCCGATTAAGGTAATTATAGAAACATTCAATCCGTTTTTAGTAAGAGCAACCGTCCCAAAAGAATTCTGATTTTCAGTGAATCAGCATCAAACCTACTTCGATCGCTTCTTGAATCCTGATCAGAGATAAAAATAAAACAGCCTATGATTCTACTTCAGCTCCCCTAGAAGCACCCAAAACCGACCTTCAACTTTAGACATGGCCTCTCGGGGGGGAATCGTCGATCTCTCCAAGACATACTGAGTGATTCGTTCTTTTTCCCCTGGACTTAAAGGTTCAATGACTGAATGAAAAAACCTCAGTGCTTGAGGATCTAATGTCTTTGAAACTGAACGAAGAAGCTCAAAGTAGCTTTCAATGCGAAACCGTTCTCCAATCTCTACTAAGGAAGCAATTTGACGACGGAAGCGATGGATTCTCGTTTTCACGGTCGTGGGGCTCACGTTCTCTCCGAAAAGCTTTCTAATTTCCTCGTAAGACCGGCCCTCAATGAGTGATTCTAGTAAAATTCGGTGCTTGGGTCCTAAGACTTGGGCAATGGCTTTTAGATCTGAATAGTTCCGCATAAATGCACTAGCGTTCCTACTTCTTGAAACGATCCCAATGATATGAACTGGTCGTCCCAGGGTCTCGATGCCTTCGATAGAGCCCTCAAGCATTCCTTGTTCCAACCGTAATCGACGCAAACTATCTCGGAAACTATTTTTTGCAACGACGACCGCCCAGGACAGAAGTCTTCCTTTTTGGGGATGGTAACGGTGTTTCGAGCGAACGATTCTAAGAAGCGCTTCTTGGACAAAATCATCTCGATTCATCAATCCAACATCAGGAATCAACCAAGGATGGGCAATTCGATAGGTGTTTTGAAGTAAAACTTCAATAAGGGTCTCATCATGCTCAAGAAATAAGCTGTGAAGCCATTGCCTCCAAGGCCGTTGACGGGGACTGGCTTCTATTTCTGCATCGAGCTTTTTAAACGGATGGACTTTGTCTTTGGCTCCAACCACTTTCTCGAAAAGAGCTTCGAATGAATCCTCTGCGGAGACTGATCGATGAGCATCGAGACAACTAGCAATTCCAGTTGACTCAAACACCAGAACTGTCAGGATAAAACTGACTGCAAATTCCCACCGAAAGCCACTAAAACTTCGGAGTCGTTTAGAATCTGTTCTCATAAATCGTGCCTCAATCTCCACCGTTGCATCCGATTTTAGGTCTCTCTTTCCAGGCAGGCAGCCTCTGAACAGATCCGCCTATGTGAGGGTCCTATCACACTTAACCCAACTTCCT
>CAYLWK010000060.1:0-6426 GCA_964387255.1 uncultured Oligoflexia bacterium | reverse complement strand
TTTTTGAGCATTCCAGCGAATGAGAGACTCATAGCTTGTGATTGTTGAGGAAGCCCCAATTGGGTCTAGCTCAAGCAGCTTCATTTGAGTCGCATCAATGAGCGCTTGGGCAGCTGTGTGGGCCGAAGGATTTTGCCTAGGTGTCAATAAGAGTCGTGGCTGGCTTTTATGAGTCAATTCGATCAGCTTCTGAATCCGTTTAGGACCAAGGTAACCAGAAGGGCGGTCATGCACAATGAAAGCAACTTCAATTTCATAGCGTTTTAAGAAGTAGATGAAAAAAGGATGAGTGAGTGCAACCGATGTTTTTTTAATTTGCTTAAACTGGGCTCGAAGGTTCTTGTTGATTTTATCTAACTGTTTCTCAAAGACGATTTGATTTTTTTTAATCTGATCGCAGTGGTGTGCAATTAAATGGCAAAATTTTTCAACTAAGAACGGAAGTGTTGATTTAACGGCAAGAGGGTCTAGCCAGAAATGAGGATCCGGGGTGTCTTTAATTAAAAAGATTTGAAATGAGTGTGGCAAGCCATCCATCCAGTCAATACGATCCTCGCCTTTTGCCCAGGCATCAATTTGTTGTGAAACACCGACAATAGCCAGTCCTTCGGTCATGACCTTTGCGTTTGAAGGTTTGAGATCATGCGTGTGTGGAGAGAGTCCAGGTCGAAGCAAAGGTTCTGAAATCAGTGTTGAGGGAAGAAGCTCTCGAATCACTGCCCAAACCGGAAATTGAGTTGGTACTATTTTTCCATCTGTTTGGATCTTTTTCGCTAGGCCGTGGAAGTGGGGTTGATGAGGGTCTTTCTTTTCATCGTTTGCTGACGCAGCGTGGGTGTTCATTTGTACGAATGCCAGCATGCTGAGGGCGATGAGTGTAGCGTTGAAAGTTTGTTTGTTCGATCCCATTTATGACCCCACTGAAGTGGTTTTCATTTTTCTTCCTGTGGAGACTTAGAAAAACCAGTGGAAAAAACTTTTCTAAAGCAAATGAAACTGCTTAAAGAGTCCTAATTCCAAGTCATCACTTTCACAGGGTTGCCTGAGAAAACGACTTGGCCAGCACTTCGATACTCTTTGCCTTTTTCAAGAAGAATCTTCTTCTTCAAACTAAGAGTCGCTTCCCAGTTTTGTTCGGATGGCTTAAGACATTGGTTTTGAGTGTGATCCACCAAGGTGAGTTGAATTTGATAACCAAATAAACGATCTACCGGTTGATTATTGGTAAAATCTCCAAGATATTCGATTTCTCCGCAGCTTCCTTTTTTCTTTGATACGATTTTGAATTCTGATGTTTCTCCTTCAAGTTCTAAGACTAATTTCTTTGGAGATTTGTTAGCCTGATCGTTTAGAACTAAAAAAAGATTCATTTGAGAGTTTTTTTTCAGGTTCAAAATTTTTTTAAAATTTTGATAAACTTCTGGTTTTTCATTAATTTTTTTTATTTCTAGGTCTGCTTTAAAATGAGGATCTGGAATTGAGCCATAGGACTCAAGGCTCGTTCCTAAAAAGACACCCATCAAAATCAAGCTGCTTAGGCTTTGACTTAAAAACATGGGTCTCGAAATGAATGAACGAATCGACACTAGCACCGTGATCATGAAATGGCTCCTTGTACTCTCAAAAACGTTCCTAAACCTAACATAAAAGATCAGAAATTCCAGTCAAATCCTTGAATTTTTGGTGTTTTAGGTGTTTAGGATGAAAGGGAAGCGACTGCTGAAAATAAAAG
This sequence comes from uncultured Oligoflexia bacterium, assembly GCA_964387255.1. GTDB lineage: Bacteria > Bdellovibrionota > UBA1018 > UBA1018 > CAUJDS01 > CAYLWK01. The sequence goes on along the minus strand of CAYLWK010000060.1, from coordinate 4,694 downwards.
TGTTTCAATTGAATTTTTTGGTCTTCGCTGAGGGGCCAGCTTTCGGGGGTTTCTTGAAGGATACGAAGTCGAGCCCAATGCAGCGTGATTGCCGCTGCAACGGATACATTGAGGCTTTGGCTCATGCCGACCATCGGCACTTTAAAAATAATGTCAGAATTTTTTAAAGTCCACTCACTGAGTCCATTTCGTTCATTGCCAAAGACAAAAGCAGTGGGGCGTTCTAGGTTCATTGACTCGAAACAGACACTTTCGGGTGTGAGAGCACTGCAGGCGATCTGGATGCCGGATTCCCGCAGAGCCTTAAAAGCCTGGCGGGGTGATGGCCACTTCTGAATTTGAAGCCATCGATCGGCTCCTTGAGAGGAGCGGTTTGCTGATTTAAAGCGATCTTGTTGAGTTTCAATAATGTGAAAAGCGCTAAACCCTAAAGCCTCACTCGTTCTCATCACGGCATTAATATTCCCATGGTTAATCAGCCCTTCGATGACCACTGGGAAATTTAAGGTTCGATTTGCCAAGACTCGATCAATTTTTTCTTTTCGACTTTCAGTTAAAAAGTGTCCCATCGCTTGGATTTCAGCGGTCTGCTCAGTCAGCAATGCGTTGATCTTTGTCTTCATGATTTAAATTCTGGCAATAGCACTTCGCTCGGTTAAAGACATCTGAAATATTTGACCAAAATGTCTTTTCGTGACTCTTTCACGTAACAATGTGAGTATTTTCTTGTCTAACCTGATGCGTTATTGTAGGAAAGAAGCTGTATGTTGAGTAGATCAGTTTACGAATATTCAGATTATCGCTCTTTGCTTCGGGATTATTATCAGTTTCGAAAACAAGAAAAGCCTCATTGGAGTTTTGGGGTTTGGGCTCGACAGCTAGGTCTGAAAAGCCCCTCTACGTTGATCATGATTTTAAATGGTCAACGAAACCCTGGAAGAAGATTGGTTCAGACTTTTGTTTCTCATTTTAAGTTTGATAAACGGGAAGCCACTTATTTTGAAGATTTAGTGAGATTGCACAAAGTAAAAAAAGACGTACGTCTAAGTGTGCTTCTCATGGAGCGACTTGGAAAACAGCATCCTTCTGGCAACTTCAAGCTGCTTGATTCGGATACGTTTCTAGCGATCTCAAATTGGTATTACTACGCCATTCGCGAAATGGTGGTGCTCAAAGACTTTCAGGAAGATCCAGATTGGATTTGTAAGCGGTTATCTTTTGATGTCACTCCGAAGCAGGTGAAGACTGCAATTGAAACACTGATCCATTTGGGGTTATTGAAGCGAACAGACGATGGGATGTTGGTTCAATCAGTCTCAACCATCGACACTGATCACACGATCAATGACGAGGGGTTGAAGCGATTTCACGAGCAAATGCTCGATCATGCTAAAGCAGCGGTGAGAGCTTATCAGTCTAAGAAGCAACGATTTATTGCGGGCTACACCCTGGCGTTCAATGAGAACACCGTTGAAAAAGCCCATGAGCTTATTGAAAAGTTTCGCATGGATATGTTGAACCTTGCAGAATCTGATGAAACAAGAGATCAGGTTTTTCAGTTCGAGGTAGCATTTTTTTCATTAACAAAACCAATAGTTTCTAAAGAGGAAATAGAGAGTCAAACAGAGGGAAATCAGAAAGGAAGCCCCAGTGAAAACATTCAGCACTAATCAGTCAGTGAAGCAGAAACTTGTAAAATTAATATGTACGTTAGGGATCGTAGCCCTGCTCGGTGGAGCGGGAGCGTTTTCAAGTGCAGTTGCATGTGATGACTCAGTTCAGAGTTCTCCATCGAGTTCAAAAGAACAAACGTCATTTTCACCCCCAGAATCAGCTGGAACAGGGGGTTCTGGAGCGGGTAATCCAGGCTTCATGCCGCCTCGAAGTGGCTCTGGAGCTGGCAGCCCGAACTAAAAAGAATCCTTTCCTATTTGATCATTTCAACTCGGGAAGGGCTTCTAAGAAGCGAGTCTCCTAAACTAACGAGTGAAGATTCACCCAGGATAGCTATCTGGACAGGATCGATCGGCGTGCCTCTATGGGGTGAGGCTGTTCTCTAGATAACAATCTTTTTTTCAAGCTGTTGTGAGTGGGTTAGGTGAGGGATTGAATGGATTTCAATGTGTCCATGCACGCCTTAGCAGCTTCATACCCTTTATTTTGATCGATGCTAGAAGCTTTTACAGAGCGACGCTCTGCCTGATCCCGATCATAGGTGGTGATCACTCCAAAACTCACTGGCAATCCAAATTCAAGGCTGACATTTAAAATCCCTTCTGCACATGCATGACTGATGTATTCAAAATGCGCTGTTTCACCTTTAATCACGCAGCCCAATGCAATGATCCCATCAAATTTCTTTGTTTCAGCGCATTTTTTCGCAATGAGTGGGATCTCAAACGCCCCAGGAGCCTCGATGGTTTGTACCTGAGTTTGAAGATCCATCTTACTTTGTTCTAAAGCATGCAAAGCGCCTTGGAGTAGAGCATCCACGATGGCTTCATTGAAGCGGCTGGTGATGATGGCTATTTTCATTTCTCTCCTCCACTAAGTTGAGTTGATGCTGAAGTTTTTCACGTTTTGTGATGAGATATTTTCTTGAATGAAGATTGGGTTTTGCCTCAATAGGAATTTTCTTAAGCACCGTCAGTCCAAATCCATTGAGTCCACTAAGTTTCCTAGGGTTATTTGTCAGAAGATCAAATTTTTTAATTTCAAGTTCGGAGAGAATTTGAGCACTGATGCCATACTGTCTTGAGTCGGCAGGAAATCCTAGTGACTCATTGGCCTCAACGGTGTCCATTCCATGGTCTTGAAGTTCATAAGCTTTTATTTTGTTGGCAAGTCCAATGCCCCGACCTTCATGGTTTTTCATATAAACCAAAACACCATTGCCCCTGGCTTGAATGTTCTCAAGCGCCAACGACAACTGTTCACCACAATCACACCGTAAAGAGCCCAGCGAATCCCCAGTTAAGCACTCCGAGTGAACTCGAACCAGCGGTGTGGCACTTTGATCGCGCTGACACATGAGGGCAAGATGCTCTGCTTGATCAATCTTATTTTTAAAGGCAATTACTTTAAAGGCTCCGTAGCGAGTGGGAAGTTCGCTTTCAGCAACTCTGTGTACTAATGATTCCTTTTGAATACGATAGGCAATAAGATCTCGAATTGTGAGGATCGGAAGGTCACCATGTGTTTTTGAAAACTCAATCAAATCATCTCGTCTCGCCATGGTGCCATCGGGCTTCATGATCTCACAAATCACAGCGCCTGGGAGCAGTCCAGAGAGTCGCATGAGATCAACGGATCCTTCGGTATGACCTGCTCGTACTAAGGTTCCTCCAGGGCTAGCTTGCAGAGGAAAAACATGTCCCGGAGTGACTAAGTCGTCTGAACTACTTTTTGGGTTGATGGCCGTTTGAATGGTTTTTGCTCGATCAAAAGCTGAGATTCCTGTCGTCACACCTTGTCTAGCTTCAATAGAAACTGTAAATGCAGTCGATTTTCCATTTAAACGATTTCGCTCGGGCATCAGCGGAAGGCCCAGTCTTTGAACTTGGGAAGCCTCTAAGGCCAAGCAGATCAAGCCACGTGCATGAGTGGCCATAAAATTAATGTGATCTGGACGAATGAGCTCAGCAGAAACCACTAAGTCTCCCTCGTTTTCTCGATCCTCATCGTCCATGAGGATGATCATTTTTCCATTTTTAAGTGCCCAAAGTCCGTCTTCGATCCTTTGGGGCGGTAAGGTTCCCATAAGCGCTCAATGTACTTAGCTAAGACATCAATTTCAACGTTCAGTTTGTCACCCGGTTCAGTTTTTCCAAAAGTTGTGTGCTCCAAGGTGATCGGAATCAAGTGAATCGAGACTTGATTCGATGAGATTCGTTGATTGATTGTCAAACTTACCCCATTTAAGGCAATCGAGCCTTTTTCAACACAGTAGCGTGCACATGAGTCTGGTAGCTCAATAACGAGGTCCACACTTGAATCGTGCTCGTGTCGCCGTTGAATTGAAACCACCGATGCGATGCCATCCACATGGCCTTGTACCCAATGCCCCGAGTTGCGCTCTCCGTATCGAATCGAACGCTCGCAATGCACTTGCTGTCCAGGCTGGACCTGTTTGAAATGCGTGCAGTCCAAGGTTTCAGGGCTGAGATAAAACTGAGCCACACCGTCACGGTCAATGTCCTCCACACTCAAACAAGCACCATCGATCGACACACTTTCTCCAAGCTCCAAATCAGAAAAACCCGTATCCACCCAAAAACGTTTGCCTTGCCCCTGAGATTGTACTTTGACAATTGGAGCTTTTTTTTCAACGATGCCACTAAACATAAACTGACTCCAGGAGTAAATCGGGGGAGGGAGGTTCATTTCGAGGGCGAGTGCCTAGACGTGGGTTCCAAAAAGTTTGAATTTCATCATGTGTTTTCATTTTTTTAATCACAATTTTTTCATTCCAAAGCGAAGAGCTGAGCACGGCATTCGACAGCGTCGGTCCTGCTTCTACTAGCACCTCATTGCACCCGTGGTGGGCAGCTACACGAAACCCTTCATCAAGCGCTTTCATTCGAATCACGTGAAACCCGCGACGCGCATATAAATCAAGCGTTGCTTCTGAAAGACGCCCTCGTCGATCCATGATGATGAGAAGTCGTTGCTTGCCAGGGTGATCATTCACCTCT
>CAYLWK010000059.1:0-4795 GCA_964387255.1 uncultured Oligoflexia bacterium | reverse complement strand
CAGATCGATGATTCATCTCACACGTTATTGTTTGCCTGAGCTTTTAAAAAACTCGTGGGGAGGCATTGTGAATATCGCCTCGATCTCGGGGAAACTGACTCAGAAATCGCATGCCATTTACACTGCGACAAAACATGGGGTGATGGGCTTTACAGGGTCGCTTTATGAAGATGTTCGAGAAAAAAACATTAAAGTCTCAGCCATCTGTCCAGGTTTTGTGGACACACCACTGGTTTCCAAAGCAAATCTCGTACGAGAACGCATGATTCAACCCGAGGATGTTTCTGATACGGTCAATTTTATCCTGATGATGGAAAACACAGCCTGCCCAGTTGAGATCATTTTGCGGCCACAACGCACGCCCTACCCAGATGCTTAAGGTGAATTGATTCCGTTATCTTTGCTTTAGGATCGTCACTCGGTTTTTTGATTCTAACGTCTCTAAGAGAATGGCCTTGCAAAGAGCGCATTGACAATCGATTCAAGTTCATTCACCTGCTCTTCCCAAAATCGATGTGACTTAAACTGTGGGAAAGCATAGGGAAACGCAGGATCTTCCCAGCGTTTAGAAACCCAGGCATCGAAATGAATGAGGCGAAGTGCCCTAAGCGGCTCAATCCAGTTTAACGAGGACCGGTCAAAGTCTCGAAGCTGTTCATAAGCTTGGATGAGGATCTCTCTTTTTTGCCTAGTCTCAGCATCATTCCCTTGAACCAAAAGCCAAATGTCTTGCACTGGAGGCCCCATCACAAAATCATCAAAATCTAAGAAAAAAGGACCCTCTTGGTTCCAAAGCAAATTGCCTAAGTGGCAATCTCCATGAACACGTTGATTTTTCTTGAGGTCAAATTGATTTTTTGCAACTTCAATGACTTTTCTAGCAGCATCTGTGTAGCGTGATTCAAGCTCCAGAGGAATCTCTTTCACACTGAGAAGATGAGCCAAGGGCTCTTCCCCATAGGTTTTTTCCGTTAACGAAATTCGATGCTTGGCCGGATGTCTTGCACCCACGGTGTGGATGCGAGCAAGGAGTCGGCCAATACGTTCTAGTTTAGGTGCGTCTAGCTCGTCTGGAGATCGTCCTCCCACCTTTGGGAATAACGCATAAAAAATTTTGGAGCCGGTTTCCTGATGAAGCGTCTTTCCATCCGGAAATGTCAGCGGCGCCACCACAGGCACTTCTTCCTTTTGAAGCTCTAAAAGAAACTCATGCTCCTCTAAGATCTGAGCTTCAGACCATCGACCGGGGCGATAAAATTTCACGACCCGTGAACGCTCATTTAGTGAACCCGTTTCTAGGTCAAGCTCCACATCATAGACTCGATTTTCATAGCTCCCTAACGCCTGACAGCGACCCGTGCAGTCGTATCCGGATTGCTCCACAGCTTGAAGCACTCGATCGGGGGTGAGTTTAAAAAATGTCTGAGTCGCTTGATCGCCCCAGGCGGATGAAGATGATTTCATAGCTTTTGAACTTGTGCTTTTTTGTTGAGAAAATCAAATCATTTGAGCTATATACCTGGGTGTTATGCCAATCTATGAGTACCAATGCAAGAATTGCGATCATCATGTTGAAAAAGTCCAAAAGATAACAGATCCAGCCCTCAAACACTGTGAATCGTGTGGGCATGAGAGCCTCGAGAAACTCATGAGCCTAAGCTCATTTAGTTTAAAGGGCAGTGGTTGGTACACAACCGACTACAAAAAAAAATCGACTCAGACTTCGCAAGAAAAAAGCCCAGAATCCAAACAAGATTCTGAAGGGGCTTCGGCTCAAAAAAAAGACGCTTCCAGCCAAGATTCTGCCTCAAAGGGGTCTGCTTCGAAAGCAAGTCCCTCATCAAGCACTTCAAAAACTCCTGGGAAGACTCCTGCTTCACCTACGACTCCAGCGTCTTAATCAACACGAGAAAAAGACAACCCCATGCAGATCAAGGTTCCTTCATAAAGTTCTAACAGCCAAATTCTTGGAGTGATCTCAAGATCGTGATAGGAAAATGCCATAGTTTACGGAAATAGAGATTTTATCAAGAATAAACGAATGAGATTTAATTTAGTCCAGAAAAGAATCAAACCCCATTCGTGGGGCACTCCTTTTAAAAAAGGCATTTGCTACGCGCTTTTAGTTTCCTTAGTTTGGACCTCTTCGCTTGCCCCTCAAAGATCGATGGCGTTTCCTGGTTCTGGAGGCGGCAATGATTGTAAAAATGGAGCTTTTGGTGACGGCTCTCATGAAAAACCTTCAGGTTTAAGTGATCAAGAGGCGTCTTCAGATCCTACTGCGCTTGTGACTGAGTCTCAGTTATGGCAGCAACGACAAACTCATCTCCATCGTCAATATTTGCTTGAAGAAATTCAAAAAATTGGAAGTTTCATGGGCGATGCTTTTTTCATCAAGCCGCTTTTATACGACCATTTCTTCAAACCACTTTTCATCGATGGGTTTTATGTCCCTTTAAAAGAAGTGGCAAAATCAACTCGAAGAAATTGGCAAAATAAAGATACTCGTTGGCATTATTTGATTCGGCAACCTTTATTTAAAAACGGAAGCACTGCTTTTTTATCGACTTGGATCGGAAAAGCGGTCGCTCGGTGGTCAGAACGTGGGATGATGGGTGGTGCAGGTGGCATTTTAAATGAGCTAAGCGTCTCAACCCTAGGAATGCCTTCGTTTTGGCATTCGATGTTTTTTGAACTTTTGATTCCTGTCAATACGGACATCGTGCCTCGTACAGAAATTTCACGGTTTAGAAAAATTAGTTTTAAACGAAAGGCAATGCTTTCTTGGTTGTGGCCAGGAATGCTTTTTGCGGGTGCAAGTGGTGCCGTCCCTCTCACTTATGGTGTAATGACAGGTACTGAATCAGCAATTACCTACGGAATGGCCTCCATTGCATTTGGATTTCCAGCAGGGCTCGCCTATCACTCCTTTCGAAAGTGGGTGAATCCTCTGTTTCAAGCTGACTCGCTTCGTGTTGAAGAAGGTCGGCTCATTCGTAGCCCATTGTTTTCAAGAGAACTCATCTTCGACATGGAACTGCACGCCTTTCAGGTCCTTCTTTTTAATCTTTCCACTCCCGGTCGTAACTTACTTTACCTTGAAGAAAATCGATCGACTCAAAGGAACCACCAAAAAGCAATTGAAGAGTTTCAAGCTTCCATCGAAGTGGAAGAAGAAAAATCTCAAGGAGAGTCGAATCCTAGACTGATCCAGAAGTGGCAAGCAGAAATTGAACGCCATCAAAAGTCGATTGAGTACCTTAAAAATAAAGAGGACAAACAGTTTAAAAAATCAAATGAGGCTGCTGAAAGACTAAACGCCAAGCTAAATGAGCTTTCCGAGCTTTATAATGATTTGTACTTGATCTCTCGAGACTATGAGAAAACTAAAAACTCTGACACTGAAACGAGGCAGCGTTTAAGGGAGCGATTTAGGGAGACTGAAGAAAGAGCAAAAGGTGTCTTCACAGAACTCAAACTTCTTCGTGCAAATGCAGATCCAAAGCAAAGCGAAGCGATCCATAATGCACTCTTTAGTCTAATGCTCAATAACTTAAGGGATCACGAGTTAGTAAATCAGCTTTCTTCAGATTCAGCTTTTAATCGACGATTCATGGAAGACTTAGGGAAACGAAGCACGATTGATGATGCTTTTAATCACTTGATTGCCTTACGAGATCAGCTCGCTAGTCTAGCAAATCGAATCGATCAAAAACAATTTCAAGAGGGACAGGTCAGTTCTTCAGAAATTGCCGCATTAAAAAAAGAGTACGACGAAAAATTAAAAAGCGTGATCGAACTCATGCATCAAACCATTGATACGGCCAATCGAAACGAAAGCGCACTCATCGATGATTTTCAACGAAACTTAAGAGTTCACCATCGAAGTAAAGAAGTCCGAGCTTTTCAACTTCGCTTTGATGATATTCGAACTGAAGCGAATCACCTTGGATTTTCTCTTCCTGAGATTAATCAATTAATGGGCCTGAAACCTGAAGGAACGGGAGTGAGTCAGGGGGCCACTTTTGCAAGTGCTGCCGGAAAATGGATTAAATCGTCCCTTGTCGCCATGGCATTGGCTTCAGCTTATTTTACTGTCAAACAACAGCTCGTAGGATCTTTAGATGGCAACCCCCAAGATGATGACGAGAAATTACTTCGCTCAATAGCAAAACGGTTTTACATGGCCTGGTCGTCAAGTGACGTGGAAGTGCTTCGAACGATCACAGAAGAGGAACTCGAGCAAGGCATTGAAAAAGCACAGGCGTTGATCACGAAGGTGATAGAAGACATTCCAGATCGTGACGAAAACGACTTTTTACTTCAGCAGCTTGAACTTGCAATCTCTAGGCATCACTTTGATCAACCACGAGAAGCACTCTCCCCGCGCTTGAAGTCAGGAAGCCTTGAATCAACCTCCTTGATCTTAAGTGACAACCAAAAAGATGCCTACCCTGGAGCTAACTTTGATGGTTTCTATGGTGCCTCTGCCGCACAGATCATCCCTGCTCCAGTAGAAGATGTGATTCGTGTGTTTCAAAATCGCACAAGGATTGACGGCTTAGAAAATAAAATTGCCTCTTTTAAAGATGTCGAATTCCTACAAGGAAACCCGCAGTCTTCCTACGATGTAAGATTTCGTTTCAATACGTTCTCTGATGAACTCAAACTCTGGGTGACCAATCATTTTGAAATTTTTGAGCACACAGATGACTCAAACGTCACTCATCAAATTGTTTTTTGGAGACAAAAAGATCAAGGGAGCAGCACTTTTAAGCGGGGCCCACAAGGGCTC
>CAYLWK010000058.1:0-3420 GCA_964387255.1 uncultured Oligoflexia bacterium | reverse complement strand
TGTCAAATTCACTTGAACTTGATCCAAAAAAAAGAGTCTTACTTGTCTCGGGCCCAAACACAGGGGGTAAAACAGTTTTTTGTGAAGCGGTTTTATTTGCAGCTAGATTATCCCGAACTGGTTTTTTTCTTTCATCTCATGAATCAGCTCCACAGGTGCATCAAATCCCCTTTTTCCAATCTATCTTAGTCGATCAAGGAGATCCTCAATCGATTGAGGAGAATCTCTCGAGTTTCTCCGGGCGAATTTTGAAATTTAGAAAAATCTTAGATTACTCTAATGACGGCTCTTTGGTGTTCTTAGACGAGCTCAATTCCGCAACGGATCCAAAAGAAGGAGCGGCTCTTTGCCAAGCTTTTTTAGAAGCACTTTCTGAGAAGGGCGCTTGGATTCTTGCCACCACTCATGACCCTCACCTGAAAACCATGGCGACCACTCACCCTTCATTTTTAAACGCAGGAATGGTATTTGACCATAAAACACACTTACCAACATTTCAGATTCATTACGGAATCTCAGGCACTTCTGAGGCAATTGAAACCGCCAAGCGACTTGGAATGCCTTCGAAAATTATCGCTCGGGCTGAGGTTTATTTGAAACAGAACCAATCTGAATCCGAGAAGATCTTAAAATTACTCGAAACAAAACAGGCTGAACTTGATCGTTTCCAAAAGGAACTCGAAAGAAAAAACCAGGCTCTGATCCAAAAGGAAGAAGAGTTTCAAGAAAAAGCTCAGAAGAGATTGGCAGATTCTTTAGAGAATGCTGAAAAAAAGATTCGAGAGATCATCGATCAAGCTCGCCTTGAGGTAGAAACCAAGAAAAGAAACCTATCACATGCCCAAAGAAAGGCGACTGCCACACAACCAGGAGTTCACTCTGGAACTTCAACCCACTTAGACCGAACTTTGTCTGTAGCGCTACGAAAGCTTGAGTCTTTTGAATCCCCCCTTGGCAACTCAAAGGCTAGAAAAACTCCCTCTCAATTTCACTCAGAGAATGAGGAGACTGAACTAAAGGTAGGAATGATAGTGGAACTTCCACGTTTAAAGCAAAGAGGCAAGATCCTTCGGATTCAGAAAAATAAAATTTCAATCCAGCTAGAAGGAGGCTTGGGAGGACAAGTAGAAGCGAAACCAAGTGACATCAAGCGCTCAAACTTGTCAAAGCCCACGAAAGCGCGTCTCAAATCCTCAAAAAAAAGTCATATTCAGATCTACAGCCAATCTTCTAGTGAAACAAAAGAGGTTATGAAGCTGGACTTAAGAGGAAAGCGCTATGAAGAAGCCATGGCCATTTTAGACCGCTTTTTAGATCAATCGTTTACTCAAGGGGTTCCTGTTGTCCAAATCATTCATGGCATTGGAACTGGAGCCTTGAGAAAGGGTACTTTAGAACTCGTTTCTCAATCACCGATGGTTCGTTCTTATGAGGATGGGGGCGCTGATCTGGGCGGAGCGGGTTGCACTTGGGTTTATTTCGAAAAAGCGAAATAACGCTGAAAGCCCCTTAATAAAGCTACTGAGTGATCACGTAGCGCTCACCCACCACAGAAAATTCTCCGTTTCCGTCAATGACTACAAAATCTACGCTAAAGGGTAGCCCTTTGAGATTTGGATCATTTGGGATCGGAAACGACATTTCAACTTCTTGCATATTTTGAGTTGGAAAGTACTGACCCAATGATTGCGTGCTAGCGTTCATCTCCACTGAGAAATTCGTATTAGGTATTGGAAACTGAGTGACTTGTCCCACTCCTTCAATCGTTAAAATTCCAAAAGCGGTAAGGATCTGAGTGTTTTGCATCTTAACCTTGAGTCTCACCGAATTTCCTATTCGAAAAGGCGCCTCTAGGACCATTTCGGGGGCTTCAGCTCCTTGAACGGTTTGTGCCATCTTTTTCAATCCAGGGCCTAAAGATGTGATCACAGCACCTTGACCGTGAGACACAAAAAGAGCCTTTTGATTGGGATGTCCTTCACGTTGAATCGGAATCAAACCCGTTCCAAGGCCATGGGCCGCTTCAGGTGTTGAGCCATTGATTGGACCCAAAGTGGTTCTATGAATCTCCGTTCCCTGAGGATCATAAAAACTCATATGGTTTCCATGGAAAGAGTCACCTGGAATACCTAGTGCCATGACTGGATCGGTACCCCAAGAATGATCCTGTCCATCAATAAAGAAGAACGTATATAAAAAGGAACTTGCATTAAACGGTGCATCTACGGTGAATGATCGATAGTCGTTATAAATTCCTTCTAGTTGATCAGCTTCGTTAAAAAATCGTATCGTCACCTGATCCGAAAAGTTCTGATCTTCAATTTCACTAAAGGCTACTAGTGGAACCGATGATCCAAAAGAATCGATCGCTCGCAATTGTCGAATGATTTTTCCAGGAGTTCTATTAATTCGTGCCTTTTCAATACAGAATCCAGTCACACTCAACTCAAACCCCATGACTCGGGTGTCACTTGCGATGATAACGCTTGCGTTAATATCATCAAATGAAGTCGACACGAGCGATTTTCCAAAACGAGGGTTTCCGAAGTCAGAAACAGTACAGATCTGAGTGGCCGCTGATCGAGTACCGTCCAGTTCAATTCGATACATCGCAACTTCGCTGTTGAGCGGATTACTCAATACATAGAAAAGGCGCCCTGAAGAATCCTTTAAAATCTCAAACCCTGCAGCAATGGTATCAAAAGGTCGAGAAGGATCTCCGCCTGAACCCCCCGTTGAAGAGTTTAAGGTATTCAAGGAGCCATCGCCACCATCAATCGTTGATGACGAAGTGATTCCACTTGCCTGAGATCCAGTACCAGAGGAAGCGTTCGATTGAGAAGTTCTAAAACTTAAGATTCCAAGTCCCGTCCATTCAAAAGTGGCTTGGTTGCCTGAGATGAGAATCTCATCAACATAAAGCGCCCCTGATCCACCATCTCCTGGAGCATTGTAGTTCAGATACAAGCGTCCCTGATTAATGACAAATGAGAGCCTCATTCCTAGAAAAAGGTAGCCAGACCACCCGTGCTTTTCCCCTAGTAAAAATAAACTTCCATCATTTTGCTGTCGATAAAGTCGCATCACGCCTCTTTGAGCGTTATAAAAAGGATCTGAAACCGCTACGATTGATTCACCTTGATAGTCAATTTGAGCATAGCTCATTCGACCTTGGCCTTGGAGAGACTCCACTCGATAATGCATTTGACTCTCAATGGCGTGAGCAGAGAAAGACCCAACCCCAGATAATAAAAGAGCACTCAAGAGGGTCACTCCCAAAAATCGTTGACTTTGACTGCACTCCTGGCTTTTTTGTTTAAACCTCATCGCCTTCTCCTCTTCACTCGGATAAGAGTCTATTCGTTTTCAAGAAATAAGACTTTTGGGATGTCTGTATAGAATGCATGTGTGTCGAACTTC
>CAYLWK010000057.1:0-7309 GCA_964387255.1 uncultured Oligoflexia bacterium | reverse complement strand
TCTTTCTCCTTGCTGTCTGGAGAGAGCTATCAGAGGTGAGAAGAGGATCGTTCGAAAGCCAAAGCGACGAGTGGATTCTTGAAAGATAAAACTTTTTCCAGAACCCGTCGGTGCTTGAACAATCAAATGAATTGGGTCCTCTAAGGCTTCAATGGCTTGTTTTTGAAAAGCTCGAAGTTGAAACATTTACTTCTAGAAAGCAAAATAGATACCAAAATTATTAAAAACTAAGACTGGGACATTTGTTCTGAAAAATCAAAACCAGTCTTTTCTGAGCTTTTAAAGCGAAGGTAAATAATTCCACCCAGCGCTCCTAAGCTGATTTGATAGAGTAAAAATAGATTAAAAACGTCTGCTCCTCTTTGGGAGTCCAATAGTGCGTAAAGCGCTAGAAAAGCAGCATGACCGGTCCCCACGCCTGCTGGCATGACTGGAATTGCTGTGAAAAAAAGTCCCAAAGGGATAATGATCACTAGAGCCAGTGCAGGAAGTTGAGTCTGCCCCACAGCATAGGTGAATTGTATGCAAGAAAAGGTTACAAGTGAATGAATGAGAATCGATAGGAAAAGCGTGAAAATCACAATCCACTTCTGATTGTGATAGGTTCGAATGCCTTCATAAATTCTCAAAAATGAACCAAAGATTTTATGTTTTCCTTCCAAAAATCGAAAAAGCTTTAAAAGAGGATCCTTTTTTTCAGTAATTAGAAATAGATAGATGTAGAAACAAAAAACTGTCGATCCAAAGAAAATCACAATCAGTTGAAGCGTGTTCAAAAGATCGCCGCTCCAGTTTTTCCCAGCACTGAGTAAAATTGCTCCAAGAGAGACAAAAATAAGGGCTGAAACTCCTAATACTCGGTCAAATAAAATGCTACTCAGTGAGTGGGCACGTTTGCCGGGAGATTCTTTGGCAACATAGATTGCCTTAATCACATCTCCACTGACTGCTCCTGGAAGTGCGATGTTAAAAAAATTACCAATAAACCCGAGCTGTAGCGTTCTTGAAAATGGGAGATGAATTGATTGTGCTTTGAGTAAGAAATGCCAACGGACCACAGCAATGAATGCAGTGATGATCATGGCAGAGTAGCCCAAAAGCATGCGCTTAGGTTCACGAAAAGCTTGTTGAGTTGCTTCCAGAGATAAAAAACCTTTTTTGGCAAGGAACGTAAGCAGTGCAACGACAAAGATAAACTTAATAATAAATCGAATGCGGCGATTTCTTAGCCAGGTCATTTTGAGGTCTCCTGGGAAGTGTCATAAAAATAAGCGTATTTTAAAAACATACTATGAGCAGCGTTGACCGCAATGATAAATCCAGCATAGCCATCAAGGAACCCACGCTTTAAAAAATAAAGCTCCATAAACTTTCCAATAGGTTTAAAAATGAGTTTAATCAAACTTTTTGTTTTGCCATTTTTCTGGAGCTGCTCATAACCACGATAGGAATAGATAACATTCGTTTGAATTTGATCCTGAAGATTTTTAAATGTGTAATGATGGAGTGGGTAGGGAGCTTGAATAATTTTTCCTTTGACCTGAAGCTTTTCATGTACTGACGGTTCCGTCCATTTTCCATAAGCTTTATGCGTGAGCCGAACTACTGTGTTGGGATACCAGCCTCCATGTTGAATCCATTGGCCCATGAAAAACGTTTTCCTTGGAAATGCAATGCCTACGGGAGTCGATTCGGGCTTTGATTTCACTTGTGTATCAAATTCACTCAATTTTGTTTGAATCCACTGCGCAAGTTCAGGAGGTACCATTTCATCTGCATCAATATTTAAAACCCAGTCATGACTGGTTTTCGACTGCGCAAAATTCTTTTGTTGACCATACCCCAGCCAGTCCTGATGGAGAACCTGAGCTTTGTTTGCTGCAGCAACTGACCGAGTGTTATCTTGACTTCCACTGTCTACTACTATGATTTCCTGGACCCATTGGAGACTTTGAAGTGCTCTTTGGATCGTGTCTTCTTCATTTAAAGTAATGATCGTCGCGGAGAGGGGTACTGCGCTCATGGGAGAAAAAACTAGCATAATCGATTTAATTTTGGGAAAAACAAAATGACGCAACACTCACAAGTTAAGGAGAGCTAGATTGAAAGTCGCGATCATTGGAACAGGGTATGTGGGACTCGTCGCAGGCGCTTGCTTTGCAGACACAGGCAACCGGGTGACGTGTGTTGATAAAAATAACGCTAAAATCCAGTCTCTTCAATCGGGGGGCATCCCTATATACGAGCCAGGACTTGAAGACCTCGTAGAGAGAGGGATCCGTGCAGAGCGTTTATTTTTTACCTCTTCCATAGAAAAAGCACTACAAGACGTAGATCTCATTTTTATCGCCGTGGGCACGCCAGCTCAAGCCGATGGAAAACCCGACCTTAGTTACGTAGAATCCGCCGTGAGGGAAGTTGGTCAAAAATTAAATGGGAATGCCGTGATTGTGAATAAATCCACTGTTCCTATTGGGACTTATGAGAAAGTTCAAAAGTGGCTTTCTGAGGAAACTCGTTGCGAATTTGATGTGGTCAGCAATCCTGAATTTCTACGTGAAGGTTCTGCGATTGAAGATTTTCTAAAGCCAGATCGAGTGGTGATTGGTGCCACCAAAGAAGCTGTTTTCGAAAAAATGCGTCAGCTCTATGCTCCGTTCGTTCGACAAGGCAATCCAATTATTGAGATGGATCCGACTTCGGCTGAGATCACGAAATACGCCTGTAATTCTTTTTTGGCCGCTAGAATTAGTTTTATGAATGAACTGAGTCAACTTTGTGAATCTATTGGTGGGGATATTGAAAAAATTCGGCAAGGCATGGCCAGTGACTTTAGAATTGGGAAGCACTTTCTTTATCCAGGTGTGGGCTACGGAGGTTCCTGTTTTCCGAAAGATGTTCAAGCACTGCTTGCCAAAGCAAATGAAGCAGGCGTGTCTTTGAGGATTGTTCAAGGGGCGGAAGAGGCGAATCGAGTACAGAAAAAGATTTTAGCAACTAAAGTGATTCATCGGTTTGGAGAAAATCTTAGTGACTTCACCTTTGGTGTTTGGGGCTTGGCGTTTAAACCAAACACCGACGACATGCGAGAAGCTCCATCGATCGAAGTGATTCGGCTTCTTCGTCAAGCGGGCGCTAAGATTAAGGCCTATGATCCTGTGGCAACAAAAACGGCTCAAGATGAATTCGGTGATGAGATCCACTACGCAAAATCAGCCTTTGATGCCATCGAAGATGTGGATGCATTGCTTTTAGTGACAGAGTGGAACGAGTTTCGTCAAATTGAGCCCAAAGAGCTCTCTAATCGCATGAAACAAAAAATTATTTTTGATGGGAGAAATATTCTTCCTCATGAAAAACTCAGGCAAGCTAACTTTGAAGTTCATGCCATTGGGCGTGCGCTTGAGTCTAAACCCCTTTGACACCAATAGCGATTAGACTTTTTTAGAGTCTCAAGGCGCATGTCATTTTTGGGAGTAAATTCACGTCGTGGATGCCAGATATGATACTGAAGTGCGATGCCTTTTGCTGATTTTAACTTTAACCCTAAATTTTGGAGTCGCAGCTCCACATCCGTGTCTTCTCGGCCATAACCTTCATAGTCCTCGTCAAAGCCGTTAATTCGAATCAAAGCTTCTCGAGAAACAGAGTAGTTACATCCCTTCATGTCATCAATCCGATTAAGTTTTAGCCATTTTCGAAGCCAAGGGGCAGTGACTCTGAGGCTTCGATGAAAAAACTGCGATTGGCCTCGAAGGCAATCCCAAAAGAGCTTCAGATTAGGTCTAAAAAAGAAACCTCTGTCGACATCTTTGGGACTTAGAGAATTTGATAGCTTCTCTCCAAGCTCCACTCGTCTTCCCGCAAGGTAAACCCCCTCTTCGCAAAAATCGACGTGGTCTTTAACGAAGTCATCGTGAGGAACACAATCTCCATCTAGGAAAATGACAATTTCTCCTTGAGCTTTTTTCAGAGCTTGATTCAAAATTCGACACTTTCGAAACCCTTGATCCTCTTGCCAAAGGTGGTGAATTCGATACTGTGATTGATTTTGAATAAACTGATTCATCAGTTCACGTGTAGGAGTACCAGATCCATCATCACATACAAAAACCTCAAAATACGGGTACGACTGTGCATTGAGTGCATTAAGAATCATTTCCAGAGGCTTTGGATTATTATAAGTACTCACAATCACGCTTGCGACAGGAGAATGAATGGGAAGATCACTCGTTTTAGGGTGAGGCAAAAGTTGAAAGCTTCGGTACTCAAAAAGCCGATGCCCTGTCCAGCGCTCAATGAAGTCCGAAGCAATTTTTTTAAGATCTTTCCATTCCCAGGCAAACTCTGACATCTTGAGGTCCCAATGCCAGCCTTTGGTTTCAATGCGTTTGCTCATAAACTGAGGATGTGATTCTTGATAAGGCTTTAATCCCCAAAATCGTTTATAGCGATACGCTTCTCCGGAGTGCGGATCCTCACTTTGATTCTCTCCATGATAAAGCTGATCCATGAAATGAGTTTTAGATTTCATCTTTTCAGGCGTTCTCACCCAGCCATAGTGAAAAATCCGCGCTGAGGATTCTATCACGGCTAGCTTTGATCCGTCTTCCTTACGAAAACTCTGCGCATCTCCAACACTTTGAGGGTGGGCTGATTTTTTAATCGCTCTCACCTCTCGTCGATAGGCACTTCTTGAATCTTGAATCACATCATATGAACCGTAAAAATGACGATATTGAAATAAAAGTCCTTCAACTTCAGGAATGTCAGCAAATCGACGAAACTGCTCTGAGAGTAAAAAATGATCTTTCTCGTGGAGCACCTCATCTGCTTGAAGGTATACACACCAGTCATGCTGGCAAGCCTTAAGAGCCAAATTGGTCTGTTCAGCCAAAATCATTCCAGACTTTCTTTTTTCAGGATCATCAAGAGGCCATCTTGAGTGAATGATTCTAATTTTCGGTTCTTTTTCAGAAAGTTTTTGAATCTCAGTTTCGGTTCTATCGGTCCCCTCACCGACATTAATCACAAGCTCATCGACAATCGGTAAAATTGATTGAATCGACTCTCGAAAAGGGTAATCAAACTCACACCCGTTTCGAATCAGCGTGAATCCTGAAACTTTTGGTCTGATTTTAGTCATCAAATATCTTCCAAGTAGATTTCATTTTAGCAATGGCATCGTTTACTTCAATGGATAGCATACATTGATGTTTTTTTTCTTTACAAACTTGAAGTCCACACCAAGGGGGATGCCCTGGAAGCTGATCTGAGCGACACTCAAGATTCGGAACGTAAAGAGTCGGATGGGTATCTTCCGGATAAGGATGCCATTCATAAGGATCTTCAGGCCCAAAAAAAGTCAGCGTTGGAACTCCTAACGCTACGGCAAGATGCTTCGGACCAGAATCATTTCCAATGAAAAAAGATGCAACTGATATCATTGCACAAAGTTGATCAAGCTTGGGTGCATGAATTGAAATAAAATCCTCTTTAAACAGATCCCTGAATTTTTCCTGAAGAGGCGCTTCATTAGGGCCTGTGATCACCCCTACCCTTCTTTGAGAGCTTGTCGTTGAGCTGTTGTTGTCGTTAAAGCCAGTTTCCTTCCAAGCTCGTGCGACTTCAGCAAATCGCTCAACCGGCCAACATTTCGTCGGGCGACTCGCTCCCAATCCAATCACACATAGCTTTTGATTAGGGGGATCTAAAAGACCTAGTTTTTTTTTCGTAAACTCTCTTTGAGAGGATGAAAGGGTGATTTCAGGGTAAGTTTTTTTAGGACAGATCACTCCGAGCGCACGTAAGCAATCAAGGTCTCTTTCTATTGCAGGTTTGACTCTCCCTTTGCCAGGAATAATGACTGTGGAGAAACGATTTTTATCTTGATGGCCATGGAAATGGATTGCACGTGTTTTTGCGCCACTAGAAAATGACAGCCATGCACTTGAAGAGCTTGCATGAAAATTAATCACCCAATCGTACTGCTCTTTACGAAGCTTTAAGCCCAAGCTAATAATGGCTTTTGCTTTTGATTGAGGCGTTTTCCGTTTTGTGAAAGGCCAAATCCGATCGACATAACTTTGATTTTGAAGCAAGGGCGCCCACTGATCAGTCACAACTGCATGGATTTCAGCGAAAGGAAAGGTTTGCCTCAACGTTTTTAGTGCTGCTGTCATCAGCACTGTGTCTCCGAGGGCCCGGAGCTTCACAGCGAGTATTTTCTTGGGAGGTGGGTTTGCGGTCATTTGAAACAATCTATCCTTCAATCAATCGATCAATCAAAATGATTTTCCAAGAGCTATCTTACTCATTTTTAAAAACGTGAAGAAAAAGTATAAATATGCCTGACGTCGATATGATTAAACCGTAAGTGCTTTAGTTTCATATTTGAAAGTTGTAAAATAAGTTTAGTTTGCTTTTCAGTGCTTTGATAGCGCACCTTTTTTATTTCCCCTAGAATGAACGATTCCATTTCTACAGGGTGAAAACAGAATCCTCGAGAAAACTCAAACCGCCCTTTAAAAGGAATTAAGCGTGCTTCAAAAAGGTCTCCTTTTGAAAATCCCCGATTAATCTCAGGTTCCATTACTTTCCAAGTCTTATTCGAAAAGAGATCCTGTATGACAAGCCCTTTTCGATTCCATGTGAGCCGTTTTAACCTGAAAATCGAATGAATCGTTGAGCAAAGGTCATTGTAAATTTGTAATTCCTCGTCATTCATTTCATCTTGATTCAGCCTGGAGTAGTATTTGATTGGAGGAAGATCGACTTTAGGTAGGTCGCGATCAAAAATGTACCAGTCCATGAAAATATTCATGCGTTGATCAAATTCGGGATCATCTTCATAAACCACTCCTGCTTTTTCAAAATACTCTTGCTTAGCGTGGTAGACTTCACGGTAGTACTCGCCCGTTGTGAACGCTTCAATCACAGGGTCAAGGTATTTCTCAAACATGCTAGGACCGTTTTTCTTTCATCCAGTTCAAAAATTGATCGAAAACTTCCTCTGAGTCATGAGGACCCGGAGCTGCTTCTGGATGAAACTGCACTGAATAGGCATAACGATTCGGGAGCATCATTCCAGCAACGGTCTGGTCATTTAAGTGGACATGAGTCACTAAGGCTTCATCTGGCAGAGATTCCTTTTCAACAGCAAACCCATGATTTTGGGAAGTAATGTGCACTTGTCCTGTTTCTCGGTCTAAAACAGGTTGGTTAGCGCCATGATGGCCGAATTTTAATTTAAACGTCTTGCCACCCACAGCCATTGAAAGAAGCTGATGACCCATGCACACGCCAAACA
>CAYLWK010000056.1:0-5971 GCA_964387255.1 uncultured Oligoflexia bacterium | reverse complement strand
AGCTTTAATAAGTGTTTAAATTCGAGCATTTTCTCTGAGATCGAAACGGTTTCTTTACGTAAGATTTGTTTTCGTTTTCGTGATCGTCGCATCAGGTCTTGATAGCTCAACGAAAGATCCGTTACGTTCATTTCTTTCCAAACTTTTTCAATTGGCGGTCGATGATTGGGTCGAGCAAAAATATCTTCTTCAAACCTTGGGAGCTCAGCGATTTGGTCCCCGGCCTGAAGGTAGCGTTGATGCTCTAAGAGCTGCCGAACTAAATCCTCTTTGGTGAGCCCCAGAGCATCATCCTCTTCTTCTTCCGTTGGATCTTTCTCTTCAGGGAGGACTGATTTGCTTTTCCAAAGCAATAGCGTGGCAGCCATGACTAAAAATTCACTGGCCACATCAAAATTAAGCTCTTGCATTCGAGTCACGTAGTTTAAATACTGATGTGTGACTTTCTCGATAGAGACCGTGTCTACTCGAAGCTCGTGCGATTGAATCAAGTAAAGAAGAAGATCCAATGGGCCTTCAAATGATTCAACTCTAATGGTGATGGGCACTCGATGGTGCCGAGGCAACGCTTGAGCCATAGCAGCTTACATCTTACCGAATCACTCTGATAAGACAAGGGGACTTTTGAATTTATTTCAGCGGACGAATAAAACCGAAGACATCGTACACAGATCGCAAGGTTTTCTCCGCGCGTTGGCTTGCTTTTTCTGCCCCTAGTTTTAAGATTCGATCTAATTCAGTGGGATCTTTCATGAGGCGTTCTATCTCAGACCTGATAGGTCGGATAGCATTCACAACAATCTCTGCCGTTTCTAATTTCAGATGTCCATATTGTTTGCCACGATAGTCTTCTTCAATGCTTTCAATTGATTGATTTCGCAGCGCTGATTGAATCACCAAAAGATTTTTCACTCCGGGTTGATCATCACTGGCTTTGATTTCATTGCCAGAATCAGTGACCGCACGCTTAACTTTTTTAGCAATCGTGGCATCTGAATCCGTCAAAAAAACTGTTCCTTTTTCGTTTTCTGATTTACCCATCTTTGTCTCTGGGTTTTGAAGATCCATGATCTTTGCTCCCACTTTGGGAATATACGGCTCTGGGACCTTAAAAAGGGACTGGTCAAATCGATGGTTTATGCGAATCGCAAGGTCGCGTGTGAGCTCAAGGTGTTGTTTTTGATCTTGGCCTACGGGAACTAAGTCGGTTTGATACAGTAAGATGTCCGCAGCCATAAGTACTGGATAAACAAAAAGACCGGCTGGGATAGTCTTCCCTGCTTTGGCACTTTTGTCTTTGAACTGAGTCATGCGATTGAGCTCGCCTAAAACACTTGAACACGTCAATACCCAGGACAGTTCAGCGTGCTGAGGCAAATGAGACTGTAAAAACAAAGCACATCGATTCGGATCAATGCCGCAGGCAATGTAACTGGCAAGCACTTGATAGGTGAGCTGCCTCAACGTCTGAGGGTCTTGGGGAGTGGTGATGGCATGAAGGTCCACGACTGTAAAAAAACAGTCATACTCGGATTGAAGCCGGTTCCATTGAGATAAAGCTCCAATATAGTTCCCTAGAGTCAAAGAATTGGTAGGTTTGACGCCGGAGAGGATCGTCTTTTTCTGAGAATTCATAACCTTTGATTAACCTCCGAAAAAAAGAGCAAAAACCGTGTGCACTAAGCCTAGGGTGAAGTTAGCCATGAAGTAAGTGGGAGGCACTAAAAATTTGGAGAAAAATCCAATCCAAATCAATCCAATGAGGATGAAGAAACTATACTGCCCAATAGACTCATATTTCCGGGTAGCCTCGTAAGAAAGATAGCTTTGGATCATTTTACTTCCGTCTAAGGGTGGAAGAGGGAAGAGATTAAAAATGCCTAAAAAATAGTTTAGCAAAACTGAAACTTGGGTCATCGCAATCAGTGGCTCATATAAATAAAAATCTGAAGGCATGAAATACACCACCAGAAAATGAGCAAACGCCGACACAAACGCCAAAATAAAATTCATCAAAGGTCCCGCAAAGGAGACCCAGAATAAGCCGGGGCGATACTTATGAAATCGACTCGGATTGATGGGGACTGGCTTTGCCCAACCTAAGAGTAACGGGACCCCCGTTGCCATCATGAGAAGGGGTAAGAACACGGTGCCCACCGGGTCAACATGAGGCAGGGGATTGAGGGTCATTCTGCCTTGGTCTTTCGCCGTGGTGTCTCCCCATCGATTTGCGACATACCCATGTGCAAACTCATGAAAGACGACTGCCATCATAAACGGGACAAACATGATCGCTAAACGCGACAAATCAAATTCAAACATGGCCCCACTATAGCGCAAAAAGCACCATATCTTGAGAGAAACAATTCTGAGTGATTTAATATGAGAAAAACGATGCCTGAGATGAGTTATCCACGGGGATGGTGTTTTTTATGGATCGCTTTGAGGTGCATGGGGCTCATTGCTGTGTAGATCTGAGTGGATTTCAAGCTTTGGTGGCCTAAAAGTAGCTGAAGGGATCTCAACCGCAGCCCTGATTCAAGCCAATGCGTTGCAAAGGTGTGACGAAGTTGATGGGGGCTCACGTTTTTTTGAATGCCAGCTCTCCGACAGGCCAATTGCAGGAGTTTCCAGACAGCTTGTCGCGAGAGGCTCTTGCCTCGACAGTTAAGAAATAACGCTCCTTCTAGATTCGTAGGGTTGGCTAAGCAATTTTGACGATGGACCTTTAAATAGATCCAAATGCTTTCTGTGAGCTCACTTGGAAACGGCACGAGCCGTTCTTTACTTCCCTTTCCAGTGACTCGAATCGTGCTGTTTTTCAAATCTAGGCTTTCTAGGCTCAGGCCCACTAATTCAGAAACGCGAATGCCCGTGGTGTAGAGAAATAAAACCATGAGTCGATCCCTGGCCCAAAGGGCATAGTGTTTAGGAGTGACTTTTGATTGTTGACTCATTTGTGGGTTTGAAAACCAATTGAGCAGTGACTCTGTTTCTGCACGAGAGAGACTCTTCGGGAGATGTGTGGCTGCCAGATGAAACTGAACACGTGAAGCAGGATTCGTGGTGATCACCTGTTCTCGCACAAGAAACTCAAAAAATTGCTTTATTGCACTTAGACGCCTTGCGATGGTGGTTCTTTGGAACCCTTCAGATTGAAGCGAGGAAAGGTAGGTTTCAATGGTTTCTTTCGATATCTTTTGAAGTGAGCAACTGATGCTTCCAAAGAAATGCTCCAGGTCTCGGCGGTAGCTCGCTATGGTGAGCGGACTTCGATGGTGCTCATACATGAGCGACTGAGTGAATGCAGTTAACCAAAGTTGAGTCGCTGTGGTTTTCATAAAAATCCTTTTTTCTAGTTTAATGGGTCACGCCTTGAAATTGGAATTAACGCGTTGCGTAGGTAAATTTGGCGGAGTGGACGAACTTGTGCCCCTTTGATAGTTTTTTCCGGTGGACTTGAGTGTCATCACCCCCGCATGGAATGAAGAGTTAAATCTCGAGCCTTTTTACGGGGCGCTTGTTGAAGCATTGGAGCCTGAGGCGATTTCTTGGGAGTGGATCATTGTGGATGATGGGTCCCAAGATAAAACTCCTAGAGAAATTGAAAAATTGAATCAAAAAGACTCACGAGTGAAAGGGATCCGGCATCGTCAAAATCAAGGGTCCCATGGGGCCATTTTAACAGGATTGAGTCATGGCACTGGAGAGGCTATGGTCATCTTATCGTGCGATTTACAGGATCCTCCGCAATTAATTCCAACGCTTTTAAAGCTTCTCAAGAAATCTCAGGCAGAAATTGTTTGGGCGGCTCGTAAAAATTTAAAAAACAGGCCCTATTCTTTGTTGGCAAAGCTCTATTTTTGGTTGGTCTTTCGAACAAGTCAAAGCAGAGCGGAACTCACACATGGAGCCGATTTCCTCATGATTCATGAGTCTGTTCAGAAGCGGCTTTTTCGAAAATCACACGTGTCGATGGATCTATTTTCTGAGTTGGCAAGCCAAATCAAGTCGAGTGAGGTGGTTTTTTATGAAAAACGACAACGGTTTCGTGGTCAAAGTGGTTGGACCCTATTCAAGAAAATAAAATTTACTTTGGCTGTTTTATTTGGCAAAAAACGCCCACTCAAAGTCGATCTTCAGACGACATGGGGCTTTGCGAATCTAAATCAAGTGGACTATCCATTCATAGGATTAAAGTCAGATCCCGTGATGAAAGGGGAAAAACTCAGATGCAAACCAACCTCCATGAAACTCAAAATTTAAATCAGGATCAATGGGACTATTCGATTCAAGCTCCCTTTTATCAATACCGTCCAAACTACACTCCCATTGCGATTGATCAACTACTAGAAGTGGTTGGAGAAAAGAAACCGATTCAAGTGCTTGACGTGGGTGCTGGTACAGGAAATCTTACACTGTTACTCAGACGCGACGGTGTAGCCATCGTGGCGATTGAACCTAATGAGCCGATGAGAACGATTGGTAAGATTCGGGTGCATGGGCCACAGGTACGGTGGAAAGCCGCTAGCGCCGAGAAAACCATGGAACCTGATGAAAGTGCTGATTTATGGATCATGGGCTCTTCTTTTAATACCACCGACCGAGTAGCGACGATTCGCGAAGCACTTCGAGTATTGCGTCCCGGAGGATGGTTTTCCTGTTTATGGAATCATCGTGAGCTTCAGGCGGATCCCATTCAGGCAACGATCGAAAAAATCATTCGCAGGTTTTATCCAAACTATTCCCATGGAACACGCCGGGAAGATCAGACGCCTTTTTTAAAAAAAATTGATTCTTTTCAAAATCATCAATATTTTGAGTGTCCACAAAGAGTTTTTCAGTCGAGAGAAAATTATTTACTCGCTTGGCGTTCCGTTCGAAATTCTTATTGGGATTTGAGAGATCCAGATCAAAAAAATACCTTTGAAGCAATGCTCTCTGAGATGGAAGTGGTCTTGCCGGAAACACTTGAGTTAACCTATGTCACCCGCGTTTGGCTTTGTCAGAAAGCATTGGTCCAATGAGTGTGGCCTTGCCTATTGAGAATCGAGGTCATTTTATCATTGGAGGATCTTCTCCTGCGGGCACTGGGGAGCTTTATGCTTATTTGCTTCAGCACACAGAGATTTTCCTGCCCCAACCGATGACACCCGAGTGTCATTTCTTTACTCGAGAAGAGCGATTTAAAAAAGGTCTTGGCAGCTATTTTGAAACTTATTTTTCTGAAGCCAAGGCTGATCAAGTTTGGGGAGAGCGTTCGTCTCATTTGATTTCTAGTCCGAAGGCCGTTACAAGACTGAAAGACACGATTCCTCAGGTCAAACTTATTTTTCTTCTACGCTCACCGATTGGTCGAAGCTTTGCTCACTATCGTTTTACGGCTCTGAGTGGTTTTGAGACGTTGAGTTTTGAAGCAGCCTTAGAGGAAGAAAATCAGCGCATGGCGAGTGAAACCGCACAGTGGAAAGAGATCCAGCGTTATGCTTATTTGAAGCGAAGTCGCTATGCTTCTGAGCTTGAGGTTTTTAAAGAATCTTTTGATGAAAGCCAGCTCCTCGTTCTTCGATCAGAGGAGTTACAGCACGCCCCTAAAAAAACATTAAAGCGAGTCTTTAAGTTTTTAAATGTCAGTGATCAGAGTGAGACCATTCAAGCAGTTTCATCGTATCGTTCTCCGGATGCCATCGATCTTAAGCTGCAGGCTGAATTGCGGAGGCAGCTTGGTAGTCACCTTGATGCAATAATTCAAATGATTCGGGAAGGCCAGGAGCCTCAGGATGAGCTTGAAAGGCAAGTTAAAAGAAATCTCACTTGGGAACGCACGCGTCCATCTCAGGCAGCGATGGAATTTTTATCGTTTCGACTTTTACCTGAGATTAAATACCTTGAGAAAGCCTATGGCTGGGATCTCTCTCATTGGAAATGAGGGAGTGATTTGAGGTAGAAAGAGACTATTGAAAAAGGAAAA
>CAYLWK010000055.1:0-6348 GCA_964387255.1 uncultured Oligoflexia bacterium | reverse complement strand
ATTTTTGCAAAAATAGGTGCTGCTCCTGTACCAGTTCCACCGCCCATGCCAGCAGTGATAAACACCATATCAGATCCTGAAAGAATTTCCGAGATTTGAGCGTAATCTTCAAGTGCTGCTTTTTTTCCAATTTCTGGATTTGCACCAGCTCCTAGTCCCTTCGTAAGTTCTTCACCAATGACTATTTTTGTATCTGCGAGTGATGCATCCAGTGCTTGTCGATCTGTGTTTGCTGTGATGAAATCAACACCCTCTAGGCCCATACGAATCATTGTGTTAATGGCATTACAACCACCCCCACCAACGCCGACAACCTTAATGACTGCTCCTTCTGCTGTTTTCTGATCTAAATCAAACATCGCTTCCTTGCCTCCCTTAGAATAAGTCCTTTATCCATGTTTTCATTGAACCGCGAATCTTATCGAAAATTACTTTTTCCCGAATCGGATATTTGGCTTTTGTCTTTTGCTTTGCGCCGTACTTCAATAATCCCACCCCAGTTGCATACTTTGGTGAATTTACGACATCTCGTAAACCACCAACACCTAATGGAACACCTCTTTTTACAGGCATCTCAAAGACAAACTCCGCTAACTCTGGCGTTCCTTCAAGAAGTGTGGTTCCACCGGTAACAACCACGCCTCCCGATAGCAACTCTTGAAAGCCAGATTTCATAATCTCTCGTTGAAGCAGCATGAAAATTTCTTCCATGCGTGGTTCGATAATTTCTGCCAGATGTCGCCGTGCCAAAGTTCTAGGCTTGCGTCCTCCAACTCCTGGAACTTCAATCATCTCATCAGGTCTTACTAAAGACGCCAGAGAACACCCATGATTCACCTTTACAAGTTCCGCTTCTTGCTGTGGTGTTCGAAGTCCAATTGAAACATCATTCGTGACATGATTTCCACCGATTGCGAGAACGCCCGTATAAATCACAGCACCTTCACGATAAATGGCAACATCACTGGTTCCCCCACCGATATCAACAAGGACCGTTCCAATTTCACGTTCATCTTCAGATAAAACAGCCTCTGCAGAGGCGATCGGTTCCAAAACAATCTCAGAAACATTCAGCCCAGCTTTATTCGCACATTTGATTAAATTCTGAGCAGATGAAACTGCTCCAGTCACAATGTGGACTTTTGTTTCAAGACGAACGCCACTCATGCCGACAGGCTCACGAATGCCGTCTTGATCATCAATAATATATTCTTGGGGAATAATATGAATTACTTCACGATCCATTGGAATTGCTACAGCTTTAGCAGCGTCAATGACTCGTTGAACATCATTCTCAGAAATTTCTTTTTCTTTAACGGCCACCACACCTGTGGAGTTAAAAGACTTAATGTGTCCACCGGCGATCCCAACAAAGACGTTTGAGATTTCAACACCAGCCATGAGCTCAGCTTCTTCAACCGCTTTTGAGATACTATCTACTGTTGACTCAATATTCACCACCACGCCTTTTCGAAGACCGGTTGATGGAGCCGTTCCAATGCCTACAATATCTATAACGGGATTTGAGCCACCTTCAACGACTTCTCCGACAATGCAGCAGATTTTGGTGGTTCCGATATCTAATCCTACGACGACGTCCTTTTTGGACATAGAGCACCCCTTCCTATGGGATCATCGCCTAGAGTGATTCACTCCAACTAGGCAAAAACATCCTACTGTTAAAAGTTTAGGATCGTCGATCGGTCCTGACAACTATTTTCTTATTATTTAAGACCAAGACTTTCTTAGCGATTTTGGTGTGCTCAACTAAATACTGGTACACCTGTCTCAAACTTCGGAAACGATTAAAGGTACTTGTGCCAAGTCTTTGACCAAATTCTAGAAGAGTTCGAACAGGTTCATTGGCCTCCGAAGTCCGATATAACGTGACGCCCACGAAACCACGCTCCGAGTCATATCGAAGTGCTGAAAGCTCTACAAAGTCATCAAGTTGTTCTAATTGCCAATTTTCAAGAAACTGAACAGCTTTTTTCAGTCTTTCTTGACTAGACCAAGCATTTCCCAACAACACAGGCAGGTCTATCGGCCGATCAAAACTAACTTCTCCAAAAGCATTGCCCGATGCGTCGACATACCGTAGAACACCTTCTTCATTTTGGAGGACCGCCACAGCTTTTTTTATCTTGATATCAATTTTTAATGTCTTAGGAAAAACCTTGGTGAGTAAAACAGACTCAATCCAGGGATGACGCATCAAGTTCTTTTCTACCTGATCTAAATTCACTTCAATCAGTCTGACCTTACCCAAAGGGACTGCGGCTAGGATTTCGACACTCTTTGGACTAATCACGCGAAGATCTGGAGAATGAACTTCAATCTCTTCAATGAGAAACTGATCAGAATGAAAAGCTGAATCAATCAGATAAAAAGCTCCTCCAAAGGAAATCAACCCCAATAACGCGACCCATTGACTCCGATATGAGCTAAAAAACGACTTCATCATAAAATGAGTTTATCACGATCTAGTAATTCTTAAGGACTATTGCTATTTTCAAAGGCTATGAATCGTCTTTTAATATTTGTTTTGTTTTTGCTAGTCTCAACGGGATGCTCACAAGCTGATTTGAAGTCAAAAAATGAGGCTATTCCTCTGTTTGGATCAATGGAAGCGCATCAATATGACTTTAATAATGGGCTTCGCCTTATTGTAGTAGAGGATCACTCATCACCGACCTTTGCCTATCAGACCTGGTTCAAAGTCGGCTCTCGCAATGAAGAGCCAGGCAAAACAGGTCTTGCTCACCTTTTTGAGCACATGCTTTTCAAACGAACTCAGTCTTACGGCGATGGCGATTTTATGAAAAAACTCGAAGCCGTGGGCGTAGAGGGGCTGAATGCATTCACAAGCCAAGATTACACAGCTTATATTCAGAAACTCCCAAAAAAATATTTGGAACTCATCGTAAAATTAGAATCTGAACGCATGCAAAATTTGATTGTAGACCAAAAGGCTTTTGAAACAGAGCTCGCCGTTGTTAAAAACGAAAGACAAATGAGAAGTGAAAATTCTCCCGATGGAAGGGTGTACGAAGCCCTCATGACGACAGCTTATGACAAACATCCTTACTCATGGCCTATCATAGGGTTTGAAAAAGACCTGGCCTCGATGAAGCCTGAAGACGCTAAGGAATTTTATCAAAAATGGTACAGCCCTAATCAAGCAGTGATTATTGTAGTAGGCGACGTGAATCGTAGAACTGTCCTTAAAACAGTGGATCAGTATTATGGAAAAATAAAGCCCTCAACGATTGAACCTTTGCAAATCCCGACTGAACCTCCTCAGAAAAAGATTAAAACAAAAAAACTCAAACTTAATGTTGCCTACGAGAAGCTTGTCTTGGCTTTTCATGTGCCAAGTGTGAATCACCCTGATGCTCCAGTTCTGGAGGTTATTCAAGCCATCCTCTCTGATGGAAAAAACTCTAGGCTCACACAACGCCTGGTCAATACTGGGATAGCAACATCGGTTTCGACAGGAAGCTTTCAAACAATGGATCCTTCTATTTTTACTTTTTTTATCGATTTACAAAAAGGTCGTCGAGCATCCGAAGCTGAAAGAATTGTTCTTGAGGAGATTGAAAAGCTTAAAAAAGATCTTGTTTCGAATAGTGAGCTTAAAAAAGCAAAGAATCTTGTTCGCTTCGCATTTTTCACTGGAGTGGACAGTAGCTACTCGATTGGTCGCTTTATCGGGTCATTTGAGATCCGTACAGGCTCTTTCAAAAATGGAGTTAAACTTTATCAAGAGGCTATTCCTAGAGTCACAGCGGAGGACATAAAACGAGTAGTCAAAAAATATTTTAATCCTAGTCAACGTACGGCGATCACAGGGGTACCTCGATCATGAAACAATTTAAAAGTTATTTTCTGAGTTCAGCGTTTATCCTTTGTCTTATTAACCCCGTTAAAAGCAGCGCAATCGAAGTCATGTTTGAGTCAGAAAACAAGCTTCCACTTGTTTATTTAAGTATTGCGCTTAAAACAGGGGCCGTAGCAGATCCGAAAGATAAAACTGGATTAAGTCAGTTCACCGGGGAGCTTCTTCTCAGGGGATCAAAATCCAAAACAAGAAAGCAGATCAATCAAAAGCTCGATGAGATGGGAGCTTCCTTAGGATTTGATACTCGGTCGGAGATGATGATCCTTCGCGGAGTTGTGCTTTCGGATCAGATCTCTGCATTTTTAGATTTAATCACTGAAATTTTAACTCAGCCAAGATTTGATCAAAAAGAAATTAATAAACTTAAAAAAGAAACTCTTTCTAAAATCTTAGCCTCTGAGGGGGATGATATGCAGCTTGCCTATCTCCACTTTCAGAAACACCTTTTCGGGGACCATCCCTATGCTAAACCAATTGATGGGCTTAAAAACCATGTCTCGTCATTCACTAAAAAGGATATTAAGAACCAATATAAAAGGCTTTTCCTAGCTGAAGGCATGCTCATTGTAGGTTCTGGAGACGCCGAATCAAAGCTAATCAAAACGTTTGGTAAGAACCTCAAGAAGAAGCTTCCTGGAAAAGCACTCTATCCTAAAATTAGAGCGCCTAAACGTCTCACCGAAAGAAAAGTGATTTTAATTGACAAGCCCAATCGAACACAAGCTCAAGTCATGGTAGGTAAGATTGGTGTCAAACTACAGCATCCGAACTACTTTGCTTTAAACTTAGTGAACCATACTTTTGGTGGGGGCGGATTCACAACACGAATGTTCAAACAAATTCGTAAAGAAAAAGGATGGAGCTACTCAGCCTACTCCTATTTCAAGTTTGGAACTGAGCCACGCTTTTGGCTCTCGCATTTTTTCCCAAAAAACCAAGATCTTGAGGTGTCACTTAGTTACTTCTTGAAAATGTTGAACGATTTAGAAGAAAGCGGCATCACAGCTCAAGAATATGAATTCAATAAAAACGCGATTATTAATGGTTCAGGATTTAAATACAATACGGCTAAAAAGAGAAACGAGAACACTATTTTGGAAGAAACGCTTCATCTTCCTCCTCGTTTCATGAGGTCTTATGCCAGACGAACAAAAAAAGTGAGTTTAAAAAAGGCAAATCACGCCATTAAAGATTTCTTAGGAAAATCAAATGAACTCATTTTAATTTTAGGCACCGCTGATCAACTCAAACCACAAATTGCAAAAGCTCTTAAAATCAAAGAAAAAGAAATTGAAATTTTTCCTTTTCGACTCTAACTAAGAATAATGCCTGGTTCAGTTGAGCTTCGTAGAGGAAGATTAAAAACCTAGGTAACGCACCTCTTCTTTTAGTATGATGCCTAGCTCTTCTTGAGCTCGCTTTTTTGCCAAATGAATTAAATCATAGATGTCTTGGCTTTTAGCATTGCCGAGATTGACAATAAAATTTGCATGTTTTTCTGAAAACTGAGCGCCTCCCACCCGATAGCCTCGGAGTCCTAATTTTTCGATTACCTGCCATGAGCGTAGTCCTGACTCATAGGGATTCTTAAAGACGCTTCCACATGACGGCTGATCTACCGGTTGAGTGGATTTTCTTCGTTCAATCACCTCCAGTATCTTACTTTTAACGTTCTCTCCTTTAACTTTCTTCCACCAAGTGGAGGTGATTACGAAATGATCAGGCAAAAAATGATGGGTTCGGTAAGAATAATGTAAATCACTTTGATGAAAGTTAATTTTCTTAAATTGAGGTTTAAGTAAATAACCCTCCAATGCAGTTAGAAGCGACTTGGTCTCACCTAAGTGAGTCCCAGCATTCATAAAACAAGCGCCTCCAATAGATCCTGGAATTCCTCCTAAAATCTCAAAGCCACTCCAATTATTCTGTCCAGCTAATCTCAATATTTTTGAAATTGGCACCCCTGCCCCAAGTTGAATCGTCGTTTCATTTTCAAACAAAGTCTGATTGAACTGAGATGTTTTTAAAACCAATCCCCTATATCCGGCGTCTGAAACTAAAAGATTAGATCCCAACCCAAGGCTGAAAAAAGGAATATTTTGATCACAAATCCACTCAGAGATTAACCTAAGATCATTCTCGATTTTAGGTATGAGAAAAAAATCGACTGGACCTCCAGTTTGATAATACGTGTGCAGACTCAGGGGTTCATTAATTTTAATTATTCCTGAAAACTCATTTTTGAATTTTTCTGGAAGTGCTACCATTTTTTTCCAATCAAAACTTCTGTATTAAAAAAAACTTTTAAAAATGACTATTTTTTACTAATTTTTTGTTGACTCAAGATGTTTTTTTAAATCCAGGGCAAACCCTGTAATAGAGCCTGCTCCCAAGCAAATCAATAAGTCTCCGCTCTCAAAATTAGTTAATAAGTCTATTTTCAATTG
>CAYLWK010000054.1:0-5576 GCA_964387255.1 uncultured Oligoflexia bacterium | reverse complement strand
AGTCGATTCAATGTTAAATAATCCACTCCCACAGAATTTAAAAAATAGAGCCGCTTAACGATTTGAAGATAGGCTTCGTGAATCATTTTTTGCTCTACTGATTTAAGTTTCAAGCTTTGAAACCAGTTGAAAGCTTCGAGAATTGTGAAGGATAAAACTTCATGGATATTCCTCTTTGCAACAAATACATGGAGAGCATTTTGATTGAGCCTCGCACCGTTGCATGATGAACAAAGCGTCTGGGACTGATATCGACGTATAAAGACTCGGACGTGCAGTTTATACTTTTTTCGACTCAGCTTTTCAAAACAGTGAACAATTCCCTTGAACGAGGGATCGTTCGGACGTCCATGCCACAGGAGTTCTTTCTGTTCTTGATTTAAATCACAATAACGTCTTCCGATTGAGATGCCATTTTTCTCAGCAAATCGGAACATCGCCATCTGTGCGTCTGTCATGCTTGGCTTAGAAAGGGGGTCAATCGCCCCATTTTTCAACGTCTTCTTTGGATCAGGAACAACTAAACCTTCATCCAAGTCGAGTGTGTGCCCAAATCCATTACAGTGTCCACAGGCTCCCATTGGACTGTTGAAAGAAAATAACTGAGGTTCCGGCAACGGGGCTGGTTTTCCACACCGTGTGCATGCAAACTCACACTGAAATGACTTAACCTCTCCTGTATCCAAGTCGACTAAACCAACTTGTTCTTGGCCCATTCGAAGCGCACTTTCAATGGCTTCCATCAGTCGTGTTCTAAAATCAGACTGTTTAATGTCCCCTTTTTTAATCTTAAAACGATCAACTAAAATATAGAGTTGACCCATTTTAATTTCTTTAGGCTGAGTTGCTGGATCATCAAGATCAATGAGTTGTTCGCTGTTTTTACGTTTCTTCCAAAATAATCTTCGAAACCCCTGCTCTCTAAGAAGCTGGAAAAGAGTGCTCAGTTTCGGAACCTTTGTTTTTTTTGTTTTGGACTTCGTAGTCGTTTTCTTCTGAGTAAAATGACTTGAAAGAGGCGCTAGAACCCCCGCTTTTTTGCCAGGAAGGAAAATCAATGCTTTTTGAAAAACTGTTTCTGCACTAATTTTTTCCACGGGATCTCCACACTCAATGCAGTGAGTTTTTCCGACCTTGGCAAATAAAATCCTGAGATAATCAATAATTTCTGTTTGTGTTCCAACGGTTGAACGAGAGTTCACTACGGTGTTTCGTTGCTCTAGCGCGATTGAGGGAGGAATATTCACTACTTTTTCAACATCTGGCTTTGGCATTTTTTCCAAAAACTGACGCGTGTAAGTTGAGAGGCTTTCAATGTATCGGCGCTGTCCTTCGGCATAGAGCGTGTCAAAAGCAAGGGAGCTTTTGCCGCTTCCTGATAGTCCTGTGATGACGGAGAGTTTTTTTAGCGGAAAGGCTGCGTTGATGTTTTTTAGGTTATTTTGCTTAACCCCGTATAATTCTATCTGTCGATCAGACATACATCCCTTAATAAATTAAAATCATTTAAAATCAAACGTTTTATCTAGGCATCATCCTTCGAGTTCTTCGAAATTGGCGCAATTTTAGACAATTTTCGCTCTTTTGTCACAAGAAATGGTCCCAAAATGCCTCCAAACTTGTTTAAAACGGGTTTTTTAGTGATTTGACTTGGCACGGGGGATGCACAATGGGGGGTCGGCAAAACTAAAGGAACGTTGAAGTTGTCTTTAGCGGTAGTGCTAAAAAGGAGTTGCCATGTTGATACTCACTAAAAGTCGAATAGGATTAGCTGTTGTGATGGCGATTGGAATCGCAAGTCATGCAAAAGGTTCCATCCCTGAAAATATCACCGACGATACAGCTCTCTATCAAGAGATGTCTGAGATTCGTGTGAAGCGTAGAAAGAATGAGATTCGCTTTGATTCGGATGTTAAGAAACTAGCTCGTGCTGAGAAGCGATTTAATGGTGAAAAAACGCCAAGCTTGAAAGATCATCCGAGACTTTCTCGAGTGTTAAAAAGAATCACTTCTAAAGAGTACGCTCAGAAGTATTATCAAAATAATCGCAAACGACGGAATCGATAGTCAGTCATCGCGTTTTGCATTGGACAGTGACAGCATCACTCTAGGCGAGAGACAGCTAAAGTTTTTCCTGTCCGAACATATCGCGAAGTTGCGACCTTCATAAAAAGCGTTCAAAAATCAATAAAAGAGATTTGAACGCTTTTTATTATTTTGGAAATCTTAAACCATTTCAAGAAAAACGACGGTTTGACTAGGTTTCTTCCAGTTAAAAAGTTTCTCGAGGGGCACAGGCTCTTCGAATCCGGTCAGAGATTGCATGTCCAAGGCCTTCAGAGCTAGGCCAAGGTTCCATGTAAACAATTTTTGCAGAGGATTCATCAATTTCTCGCAGATGAGAAAACAACTGATGAGCTGCCTCATCGCTATTTCCCTCTTCAGATAGAATTCGATAAAAAATTTCAATGGACTCATACTGATTTAACCGTTCAGTGAGAGATGCTGAAGGAGCTTTGGCAAATAAAACAGCAACTTGACCCTTCAGTTTTGAGAAGGATACTTCAAAACTTTCTTGTTTGAGTACTTCCTCGAGTGGACCTTCAAGTAAAATACAGCGCTGCCTCGGAGCGTAGTGACTTGAAAGCTGCCCGGGAGATTGAATTTCGTTTTTACCGGATAATTCAATGGCAGTACTGACAGAAACGGACTTATAAGGCTCGAGAGTTTTTTGGAGAATATTTTTTGAAACTGCACCTGGTCTTAAAATGGTGACCTGATTTGCTTGGGTGCAATCGATCACTGTGCTTTCAAGTCCTTTTTGACATTGCCCACCATTTAGAATGAACTTTACTTTTCCATTCAGCTCTTTCTTAACATCAATGGCACGAGTCGGACTGATTTTCCCAAAACGATTCGCACTAGGGGCTGCCAATTGAAGTTGGCTTTGGTTTAGAAGCCCCTGCGTGATTGGATGCGCGGGCATTCTCAAGCCTACCGTTTTTAACCCCCCTGTTACGATAGAGGACAAATGATCTGACTTGGGAAGTATGAATGTCAATGGGCCGGGCCAGAACGATTTTATCAAAAACTCAATCCATATTCTGTTTGCCTCTGGAATCAGATCTAAATCAATCAAGTGAAGTTTTTCATGCATCGTTTTTAAAGGTTCTTGGTGAGGGCTTACTTGTTGAAAGCCCAAATGAATAATCAAAGGATCAAAAGATGGACGTTCTTTTGCATTATAAATTTTTGAAATCGCCTTTTCATTCCATGCATCTGCTGCAAGACCATAAACCGTTTCTGTGGGGATTCCTGCAATTTCTCCAGATTTTAAAACCTCACTGATGCGTTGAATATTGTCTAAAGACGGTGCAAGTATTTCGGTCATTTCAAATCGGATTCTTTAAAATTCATCAGGTCTAAAATTTTTTCCATACGCATGCCACGCGAACCCTTCAATAGAAGAATATCTTCAGACTCTAAGTTGTCTTTTAAATACGCTGCTAACTTCGCATGAGATTCAAAATGCATAGTCTTTTTACGATAGTCAGGATCTTTTTTCAGTTCATGATGAAGCCATTTCATTCGTTCTCCCAACAGAACAACTCGATCAATCTCTTGAGCGGCTATGGTGTGTGCCAATCGTCGATGGAAAATTTCTTCATCGGGGCCCAATTCCAGCATATCGCCTAGACCTACCCATAGTCGCTTTCGTTTTTCTCGTTCAGATAAGGTTCGAAGACTTACAATGGCAGCTCGAACCGCTTGTGGACTCGAGTTATAGTAGTCTGCAATGAGCTTGACACCATTAGATAACGTCTTTATCTCCATTCTTCCAAATGGAACCTTAAAATCTGCAAGCCCCTTTTTTGCATTTTGAGGGGTCACTCCACATAAATGACTCATGGCAATGGCTCCCACGAGATTAGTAACATTGTGTTCACCTTCTATGGGGAGATTCCACGAATCTTTTTGATAGGGACCTCCACTTACCTCTAAGGTTTTTTTCTTTGCATCATAAGTCCCCTGAATCACATGAGGGGCTGGCTTCTCATGCAAAGTATAAGCAACGCCGCCTTTAAAATGAGCAGGATCTAAAACCATGGCTCGTTTTCCAATCAGGCGAGGCTCGTCTAGATTTAAAACAACTTTTCCAGTTCTTGCATAAACATAATTTAGAAGTGATCCTTCTTCGACCGTCACTTGATCCATATTCATGAGTTTTTCTAAGTGTTCTTCAGAAATGGCAGTCACGATGCCGATGTCTGGTTGTACAAGATTAAGGTGCTTTTGCATTGCGCCCACTTCATCAATTCCAACTTCAATCACCGCAATCTCATGGGTTTTGTTCAATCGCAAAAGAGTCTTTGGGATTCCGATAAATCCATTTTCGCTTTTCTCTGTAGCTAATACGGAAGAAAACTGTTTAGAAAGAAGCGAGACTAGTAAATCTTTAGTTGTGGTTTTTCCAACACTACCAGCAATCACACATACCGGCACATCAAACTGTTCTCTCCATGCCTTGGCCAGAGAACGATAGGCATTCAGAGTCGACTCGACCCCAATGATTACTATCGAATCGTCTAACTGCGGCAAGGTGTTTTCTTTGGACTTTTCGATGATCAGTCCTCTCGCTCCCGCGTTCACTGCTTGGGTTAGAAATTCATGACCATCAAATCGATCTCCAGATAGAGCAATGAATAAGTCACCTGACTGTGTAGTTCGCGAATCAGTCCAAATTCGACGGAATCCCTTTGGTCGAGAGTCTTTGTCAGAGCCGGATAAGCCACCCCGTAATGGCTCATTCATGAGGTTTAGGTCTAGGGTGCCAGTGACCCAATCTAAAGTAAACTGATTGCTTGGCCATCCATTCGTCATGACTGGTAATCTACCGTGAGCAATCATGCATCACAATCATCTTTTTTCTTCTTTGACCGTTCTTGGTAGCGCTGATTTGCCTTTATGAGAGTGTGATGCAAAGGCCTCAAGCTACTTTTTTTCAGTCTGCTAGCTGGAACTCCGCTTTAAAGAGCGTTGTCAATTACTTCAGCAAATTGCTCATAAGGAACCGCGCCCGTGATCAACTCACCATTCACAAAAAAGGTCGGCGTGGATCGAATTCCAATTTGCTCTCCATATTGTATGTCCTGCTTCACGAAATCAGCATACTTATTACTGTCTCGGCAGGATTTAAATTTATCCATATTCACACCAGATTGCTTTGCATATCCCTCGACACTCGCTTTGTCTAAACTGGATTGATTTTCAAAGACAATTTCATAAAATTTCCAAAATTTATTTGGACTTTGTTCATGAATACACATTGCCGCCTCTGCTGCAGGGCGGGCTTCTTTGTGAAAAGAAAGAGGAAAGTGCTTAAAAGCAATGTTTACTTTTCCTTTGTAGTTTTTCTTAATCTTGGCCATCGTTTTGGCTGCGCGCGCGCAAAATGGACATTGGAAATCAGAAAACTCTACAATCGTCACCTTAGCATTCTTACTTCCCCAGGTTGGAGCTCCATCAGTAGCAATATTCATCCCAAGCTTAGGCTTTTGAAAATAAGCCTCGACCGG
>CAYLWK010000053.1:0-8351 GCA_964387255.1 uncultured Oligoflexia bacterium | reverse complement strand
GCTACCTAGCAGACCGAGTGGAAAAGTACACAGACGGAAATTCAGCTGAAAAATCAAAAGCAAGCCTTGCTGTGATCGAGAAAGCTGCTGATCATTCAGATTCAGATGAGCTCGCTGCTCTGAAAGTCGAACGTGAAGCCGACATGCTTAAAAACAAAGCATCTTTTGATGGTCCTTTGGGACAAGCATTCATGCAATCGATGATGGCCCCTCAGATGATGGGCATGATGGGCGGCATGGGTGGAATGATGATGGGTGGAAACCCAATGATGATGATGATGGGATTTAACTCGATGATGGGCATGACTCGCCTTGAACTTCAAATGAAGTCTTATCAATACATGATGGGTCGCATGACTTACTGTGGTGCAAATTACGCACAGTTTGGAGTCCAAGCAAAGAACACTCAAGCTAATCAAACGCTTTGTAACGCGTATACTCAAGGATACAACCAGCTCACCCAAGCAGATGGCATGATGAGAATGTACGACTCGATGAGACAAAGCATGCTAGGAAATGCAACGGGTGAACAAGGTCCCAATGCTCACCTGATAGGTGGAGGGATGACAAATCACCCTAGAGCGATGAGAAATCGGCAGCAAACACCGCAACAGAATCGTCAAACTGCAGGTCAACACCCTCGAGGCACTGTGGATTTAAACTCAGGAACTCGAACGCGAGTCACTCCAGATCAAGTTTCTCAAGGAAATGGAATTCAAGTGCCGAACCCAGCACGTGCTGAAGTCGGTGCTCCGTAGATCAGCCTGATTTGATCAAAGCTTGATCAGTTTGCCCTTAACGAGCTCTTTCCCTAGAAGACACCCCATCGATGAACTCATTGATCGAAGGCGCGAGTAAAGTGCTTTCGATCAAAAAGATTATTTCCATTCCAATCCTGGAAACGAAGGCGGCTCACTACTGGGATCGGGCACTTCCAACGATGCAACAGGATGGGTGCAGTACTGTGTTGCTGTAAGAGCCGTGGGCCAATGGTTGCCACTTTTCTTAGTGCCACCAAACGGAAGCTTTGAAGAAGCGCCCACTGTTGTGGTGTTCCAATTGATTAAACCCGTGTCTAATTCTTCGCGAAAACTATCATAGACTGATTGAGAGTTTGTAAAGATAGAAGCAACCAATCCGTATTGAGTTGCATTGGAAAATTCAATTGCTTCTTGCTCGTCTTTCAC
The DNA here is from genome assembly GCA_964387255.1 of uncultured Oligoflexia bacterium. GTDB lineage: Bacteria > Bdellovibrionota > UBA1018 > UBA1018 > CAUJDS01 > CAYLWK01. Next base: position 7,164 of record CAYLWK010000053.1, on the reverse strand, counting down.
TGGAATAAAACAAACATTTGGAGCAAATAATTCCGTTTGCTGATAAATGCTTTTTTTAATCGCATCCATCGTTGGCTTTTTCATCCAGGTAATCGATGGCGCCACATAGTACCCAGGGTCTTCAAGCTCAAGAACTTTCCCTCGCATCACAAGTTCAGCATCTTCTCTTGGAGCAATGTCTTGGAACTTCATATAACGATCCACAGAGGCCTGATCAATTAAAGGCCCCATAAAAGGCTGATCAAATGGATGTCCAATTCGAAATGCTTTTGCTCGTTCATGAAATCGAGAAATAAATTCATCTTGAATCGCTTCGTGAATGAAAACTCTCGAAGTACAACTACACCGTTGTCCTGTAGTGATGTAGGCACCGACCAAAGCATCTCGTAATGCGGCATCAAGATTGGCATCCTTCCAAACGATTGCAGAGTTTTTACCACCCATTTCTAAAGCCAGGAGCTTCCAATAATGATCAAGGGTGTCTTTTTTTATAGCTGCACCGACTTCATACGAGCCTGTGAATAAAACACCATCAACACCCTCGTGAGTACATAAGCGACGACTGATTTCCTTTTCACCCTGGATCACTTGAAAAACCCCTTTAGGCACACCTGCCTGTTCGAAGCACTCGGCCATAATCTGAGCAACGAAAGGGGTTTTCTCAGAAGGCTTGAAAATCACACTATTTCCAGTCATGAGGGCTGGCACGATATGTCCATTCGGAAGATGACCTGGAAAATTAAACGGACCAATGACCGCAAGGACTCCCAAGGGACGATAAGCACACCTTCCATTTGCAGTTGGAGTGATCGACGGATAAGTCTTTTCCTCTACCAGTGCTAAACTCTCATTGGCGGTAATATCGACTTTGCCAATCATCGCTTTCACTTCCGTTTCGGCTTCCCAAAGAGGCTTCCCCACTTCTCGCGCTAAACACTCAGCAATTTCATCTTTTCTCCGAGTAAGCTCCTCTTTGTATTTTTTTAAAATCGCTACACGATCTGACTCTTTCTCCTTTCGCCAGAGCCGCTGAGCTTCTTTGGCACTCGCCACTGCTTGATCAACGTGAGCATAAGAAAATGACAAAACACCCAAGGAATCACTTAAACAAGCAGGACTGTTCACCGTCCATTCACCATTTGGATCAGCTGGCTTTTGGAATTCTCCATTCAAAAAGTCACCTTTGTATTCTATTTTAAATTTTGGCTGTTTCATTCGGACTCCTTAGGTCGATCATAGTACCTTATTTCGACGTTCAACTCATTTTTTAATGATAGTAAGGCATAAATTTATACTCACTCTTCGAGTCTAAAGCTGAAGAACTGATTTTTAAAATTTTCTGAATTGAGTCTTTTACCAATGAATTCAAATAGAGAGTTGATTGAGATCGAACTCCATCAACGTGAATCGCTTTGAATCTATGTGAGTTTTCTAACTGCAGGACCCCTGAAACCTTATCTCCATTTGAATGACCTGACTCCGAAAAAGCAAGATGAACGGACTGAATTTTCTGAATCGGTTTAATTTCATTCATTTCTGCAACCATGAATGGACCCCCATCAAATGGATCCACCTTTTGATTGTAACGAAATCCAATCTTAGTCAACATATGGTAGACCGGTGCAGTTTGCTCTCCAACTTTGCCAATCGCATCTCTCGCTTCGGCAGGTAAAAAAGTCACGTAAATTTTGCCTGTGGGGAACAAAGACAATATAAACTCTTTACTTTGATTACTCAATCGATCTGCTTCCCAGTATTCCATATTTGTAAACCGCCTTCCAATTGCTTCCCAAAGAGGCGCGTTCCCACTTGCATTAAATGGTGGAAGAAGTTCAGTGAGAATCTTTTTCTGAAAACGATCTTGATTCAATCCCATGTACATAAATCGTACAAACGATATCTGTCGACCGACTTTAAGTTCAGTTCCACGATATTCTGGATGAACAACTAACCCACCGATTTCTGAAGGACCATTGGTGTCATACTTTAAGATCAATGTGCCGTGAATAAACCCAGTATGAATAGTTTCAGAATATTTTTTTTCCTGACCCACTTGAAAATAAAAATTTGGAGAATCTTCACTCCCATACTGAGCACGAATTGTTGAGGTTCCAATTATTTTTCTTGTCTCAAGCTCCTCTGCAACAAAAAGATAACGACCTTTCCTAGAGTCACTTAATTTATTTGAAAAACTTTGGTTGGAGAGTTCGATTTTAGCCTTTAGCTCTGAATGATCACTTGGAAGACCATAAAAACCCTGACCGGGAAATTTTGCAAGCTCTGACAGATTCTTTACATCAGACTCATTCGCGTTCCTGAGAAGGATCATACACACACTCTCTGAATTAAATCTTCATAAAACACAATCGCCTTTTCCAAAGCTTCTAGTTTCACTCGTTCATTCGAGCAGTGCAAGTTGCCCTTGATTTCTCCACATCCAAATATCAGTGTTTCATAGTCTTGTTGATTAAAAATTCCTGCCTGAGAATAGGAAGAATATTCTTCATCCTGCGTGGGAAGCCCCACCTCTTTTAGTGACTCAGAAACGAGGCTAAGTAATTTTTGGCTACCATCCAAAGAAAACGGTGGGACCTTTTTAATAAGTTCGAGATTTAAGATAAGTTGAGGATGATCTTCTGAAACTTCTTGAATTGCTTTTTTCAAACGACTCAAGATCGTCTCAAACTGATTCTCATCTTTAACTGAAGCAATGAGATCCCAATTCATTTTACCAGGCTCATAAAAGAAATGGCCACCAGAAATTGTGACTCCTTCGCCTAACTCATTAATCTCTAGCAACGTTTCTTTTATTGAAATTAAATTTTCAAATATTTTCTCAGGTAAGAAAGCTATTCCAGACTCTCCAAGACCACAAAGCTCCAGCTCAAACTGTTCCTTAAACTTATCTGACTGGCTGCATTCTTTGAAAAAACGCTTAAAATCTTCGAGCTGATGCGACGTCAAAAAAGCTTCCACCTCTGCATGTGCTGGCAATTGTGCAATAGAAACACCACCTCGCAGATAAGAAAACTTCATGTCAAAGCCGTTTTCATGACAGAGATTCAAAAAATCTATCAATTGATCAATTGAATTTTGGCCTGGACTCGGAAAGGAGGGGTGGTCAGTCACAACATTGGCTCGTATCTTGAATTTCCGATTGAAACCTCTCGCTCCTCTTTCAATCACAGGAAAACGAAATTGAAGTTGTCCAAACAAGAAACCACGACCTTGTGTGCATGGCTTAAGTTGAGTTGGATGTCCCACAAGAACCCACTGAGGGTTCAAGGCACAAGACTTTAATAAATAAGAACTTCCAAAAAAGGAATGTTCTCCACCGCAAACTCCGACCAAATACAATGGCATTTTCAATTTTCGGTTTCTGAATTTTTGTGCAGCGATCATTTTACAGAGAAAATCTAATTTTCCACTGACTGCTCCAAGCCCAAAGACATAGTCCTCTTTAACCGTCATTTGGAACGGATTTTTTTCTGTTACCTTCCAATGGCTAGAATCCCCTGGGTCAACCGTATCCAGGTGATTTAATAATAGCAGTCCAGTTTTGATTTTCTGATCGACTAAAGGATCCCCTAAGATCCCAATCACATTAAATTGACGCTTCGAAAGATCAGAAAACGAGTGAGTCACTAGTTGATTCTTAACCTCAAATCCCCGAGACTCCATCCATGTCTCAATATAACTTGCGAGCTCCTCATTACCCGAGTAAGTTACTGACTTAATCTTAATAAAGCGTTCGGCTTCTTCTAAAAAACGTTTTACACTCATAACTCAACTGGTAGTTTCCTGATAAGAATGGACTATCACTGGGGGCACGACCTTGCAAGCAGGTGTCGTTGGCAAGCTTCTTCACTGGCTTTGGAGATGAAATAATGTATCAGAAAAAAGCTCTGTCAATTCTAGTCTTATTTATGACGTCTCTCCTAACGACTCATGCTGCTATGGCTGAAAATGATTCATTGCAAGCTAGCTGGAAGTCGAAGTTTGAGGGTCTCTACTCTCAACAGCAGTATCAAGACGCATTATCCTTGTACCAAGCAAATCGTTCGATACCGTATTCGAAAGTGGATCATTATCATCTAGGCCTACTCTACTCCCAACTCAATGACTGGGCAAAAGCGACTTATCATTTTCAAATCGCATCACTGATGGATCCAAACGACTCCAGCTTTCGAAGGAATCTCAATCAAGCACGAATCCAACTTCAATCGTCGCTTGGAGTTTCTCAGCTCGAACCCAGCGCTTCATGGATCACTGAGCTAGAAAAGCGCCTTCCGTTTTCAGTTTGGATTCAACTATTCGGTTGGAGCTTGTTTTTGTGGATGGGGTTTTTAATCTTTTTATTCCATCAGTCAAAGAATCTTCGTTTAACCCTAAAAAGCGTGACCAGCCTAGCGCTTTGCGGACTTTGTTTGGGCCTGGGAGCCTTGTGTCTTTTGATTTACCCACATTCAACGAAAATTCCCCTTGTTGTCAAAGAAAAGGGCATTTCTTTTAGCGGTCCTGGGATTTCTTACCTAAAAATCCAAAATCTCTACCCAGCCATGCTGGTCTATGCTTCCACAAAGTCAGTTGATAACCAAACTAAAAAAATATGGTATCGGATTGACTTGAAGGAAGGACGCCAAGGTTGGATACCTGAAAACCTAGTGACTCCAGTGAAAAAGACTGGAATACGCGAGGAAAAAGGTTAGAACAGGGATCATGGTTTTATTCCAAATGACACGAAAGATAGTTGGCGTTTATCTCATCACTTTTGTGATGGGTCTCATGATGATTTCAAGCTGTGCCACGGTGGATGAAGATCCGAGCAAGCCTGAAGGCCTTTACCGGCTTGCTGAAATGGATATCGAGAATGATCGCTACCTCCTTGCTTTAGAAAAACTCCGTAAAGTGAAAAATAAATTTCCTTACTCGAGCTACTCGGTGAAGGCTCAACTTCGAATTGCGGATGTCTTTTTTATGCAGGAGTCATTTGCTGAAGCTGCCGTTTCGTATCAGACCTTTGTCGAGCTTCATCCAAATCACCCCAAGGTCAACTATGCTCTGTTTCGAATTGGAAAGTCTCATTATAAAGATATTCCCACAACGACCGCCAGAGACTTGACACCTGGGTTTCAAGCAAAGGCTGCGCTTGAACGGTATTTGAGTCGATTCCCTGACAATACCTACACTCAGGAGGCTAAAAACCTATTAAATGATACTTTGGAGCGACTGGCAGAAAAAGAGCTGTATATTGGTGAATTTTATTTAATCCGAGATCGACCAAAATCTGCTCGCAAGCGCTTTGAAAAACTATTAAAATTATATCCGAGCACAGATGTTGCTCAAACGGCAAAGCGACTTTTGGACCAAGCAATCGAGGATGAACAAAAACACCTTGAACGGCTTAGGCAAGAAGAACTCGAAAAGGCGCAGGAAGAGGCGGAATGAATCTTGAGCCCCATTTCACACACCCTAGTCTTCGTCATCGAAAAAATGACCGAAAAATCCAAGAACTCATTCACCAAAGAAACTTTGCTGATGCGCAAAGACTGATTCAGCAGAAAATAGAAGGAGAGCCTCATAATCCTGACGGTTACCACCTTGAAGGAGTGCTCTTTTCCTATACAGGTAAAATTGGGAAAGCGATTGAATCATTTCGAAAAGCACTAAAAATTGATCCAAAGCATACAGATACAGCGATTTGTCTCAGTGTTTTGTTAAATGATATTGGACGGTATGATGAGGCAAAAAAAGTTTTTGAGCATGCAAATACCTCAATTGCTGAAAAACGACCCGGTGATGATCGGGCTGTGGATCGAAAATTTTCAGTCAAGCATGTTGAGCTTGCAGATCTCTACTACCGATACAAACGCTTTGACGAGGCGATTGAAGAATACTCAAAAGCGATTCAACTTGATCCTAAAAATCTTGAAGTCTTCATTAAAAGATCCAAGGCGTATTACAAAAAAGGGTTTGTAAGCCGTGCGATTCAAGAACTTCAGACACTTAAAAAGGAAAATCCCGGGTATACACGGGTACGAATTCAACTTGGACTTTTTCACTTAAATCAAGGCAACGTCCTCGATGCTGAACTCGAATGGGAAACAGCTTTGGAATTTGATCCGAATAATAAACAAATCAAAGATTATCTCAAGCTAGCACAATCAAAGCGCTAATCAGGTCATAGTTGGGGTCAGAATCCTTTTAATGATGGCGCTAAAGATTCATGATCTGAAGGTCGGCGATGCCGTAACCCGTTTCTTGAATATTTTGAATGTTAAGATGGGTTAAAGAACAATCCCCGTTAATTCTTAATAGTTCGACTTCAGTACCCTGAAAACCAACGATAAGGATTTCATCGTTTGGAGTGATTGCTATCTCTCTGGGAGTCGTGCTTGAAAGATTAAAATCCCGTGGTGTTAAGGCGGTGAGATTGCCTGTACTCGGGTTAACGGAAAACTGTGAAACTGACTGCCCTGTATTATTGACTGAATACAAACAAGCACCATCAGAGGTCATTTCAATTTCATCAGGCGCAGTGTCGACTGCATAGCTTGCAGTTTCAGTAGTGGAGGGAGTGGCACTCACAGTGATGGTGTGTTGCGTGATTTCAGAAGCTGAAACGTGAGACGCATAAACAACATCCAAACTAGGATGGACATAAAGATAATTGATCCATCGCCCAAACCCATAAGCTTCATTAGAAACATTATCAAAACTTCCATCTCCTACAAACCGATAAGAATCGATTCCGGTTGCAGCAAAACCACCTAAGGATACCAGCATCACGCTTCCATCATTACTAAACACTGTATTGTAAGAAAGTCCCTGTCCGCCAGTTGTCGCCGTATCCACTGGGTTCACTAAGCTTCCAGATGAATCAATATCAAACTTTGTGACATTGGCTCCACCCGCATTCACATACAAGTAGCTTCCTGTTGGATCCAAGCCTGAGTTTAAATAAGTAGCTCCTACTGCGTCTGATTCCTGGTAAGTCAATGACCCATCTGTTCCAATCGTGAAAAAATCAACGTTGTTGCCTCCATAGTGACCTACATAAAGATAATTACGATTAAGAATGGAAATCTCATTGGCCTGTCCCTCTGTGGTCGCAACCGTGTTCCCTAATTTAACGAGGTATCCCTCAGTGGTATTGAGTCCATA
>CAYLWK010000052.1:0-5859 GCA_964387255.1 uncultured Oligoflexia bacterium | reverse complement strand
TCTGATCAAAGTTAATCAGGTCCAGGCGCTTTTGAGTAGAGGGCGATAGATCCGCTCGAAAGCTAGATGCTAAGGAGGTGATAGGTGAGAAGAGAAGCATAAATTCTAGAAAAAAAGCGATAGAATAGAGAGAAGTCTTTTGTAGAAAGAAGATCCATCGAGAGAAGAAGTGTGAACGTGTTTTTTGATTCAAGGCAATCACCATTGCTTCACGATGAAATAAAAATACAAAATTGTCTAGTTTGGATTGATGAAGCCTTGGGTTTTGCTGGTTAGGCGGCTTTAGCGTGAGATTCTAGCCCAGCTTGGGTGATGAAAAGCTGCTTGAGCTGACTTAGGAAATCATTGGGAAAAGCCATGTCTTGTTTTAGTTTTTCGATGGCTTCTAAAGGTGTGTGTTGTTTCTTCCCTTCCTCAACCCGAGTCAGCTCGTCAAACTGATCTGCAAAGGCTAGGATCATTCCTTCGATACTGATCGAATGTTGTTTAAGTTCGTTTGGATAACCCCTTCCATTCCATCGTTCGTGGTGCTCAGCAACGGCTCGAAGCACTGACGGAGGCACGATGAGCTTCCGTTGTTTGATAAGGTTCACAGACAGTTCTGGATGTTTTTGATATATTTTCCACTCTGCCTCAGTGAGTTGGTCCTCTTTCTTTTCTTGAATTTCCAATGGAAGGTCATTAATCCCAAGGTCATGAAAAAGACCTGCCATAGCAAGTTCTTCAGGCTGACCTTTTCCCAAAGCCATTGAAAATAAAGCCGCGTAGGTCGAGACATTACTAGAGTGAGAATAAGAGTCTCCCGAATCTCCCATGGTTTTCTTTAAGTCCTGGTACCATTGCTCAGGGTTTTGAGCCATGATGAATTCTTCCACGATTTTTTTTGTATTTAAGAGGATTTCTTTTCCAGCTTCAATCGTTGCGGTTTTGGCTGTTGTGTTAAAGACATTTGCAAAAAGATCTCGTACGGCGTGCTGAATTTTTTCTTTCTTTTCAGTTTCTGTGAGAGTGGAGTTATCGGCTTTTCCAAGTTCAATCAGGCATTCGGCGGAGTAAGTGTAGAAAGCTTCGAGTTGATTTGAGGGAACGTAAAGCGCATTCACCTGATGTTTGGAGAGTTTAGCGAATTGTGCTTCATCGATCTCATCTCCAGCAAGACAGATCTTAATGTATTTCTTATTCATGGGCATATAGAGCGCAATGTCAAAGTTAATTTTCTTTCCAGGATGAAGATCTAAAACTCGAACGGGACGATAGATCTCTGTTTTGACAAATTTTGATAGAATTTCTTGGGTTTTAGATTTGAAATAAGGAAAGTCCGTTGGAAATAAAAAGGCATCTGTAAAACCGTTTTTAATATAACCCTCTCTTTGAAATCCCTCCCGCTGCGTAGTGAGGTAAAAAATAGGTGCGTGAGCATTTTGCATGCGAAGTGATTGTGCAAGTTCATCAATCGAGAGTCCTTTTAGTTCATGACCACAGAGGATCAGAAGGGTGTGGGAAGGCTCGGTTGCTTCTATAAAAGACTCGAAAGCTTCTGATGTATCGATTTTTTCAATCTCTAAGTCTTGAATGACGTCTGAAAGCCTGGACTGGATATGCTCCGATACACCGACGGTTAAAATTTTTCCTCGATTTTCCTCGCTCATCACCCCTCGTTTCGGAATCACAAAGGAGTTTCTGAATAACGCTTAGTGCTAAGGCTGCTCCAAGGAACTTGGATTGCGCTGCATCGCAGCGCTATCATAAGTGAGCTTTACATTGCTTTTTTATCAAGATTCTTTAGACTAAAAACCAGCGGTTCAATCGAGGTTTCTTCTTTTTTGGTGGTGTCATTGTTGACCTGGTTTGAATGCGTTTGTAAGAGGTTTTCTAAAGGAAAAGCAACGCGCGGGTAGCACTGTTGAAACTTAGCCGAAGGCTGAGCAATGAAGAGGAGTTGATATGTTACGGAAACCATGGGCCATCATTATTTTAGCTTGGATTTATATGTTAGCCCCGATTCCAAATCTTTTAATCTCAAGCATGTTGTCAGGCCAGAGCGTTATTTCGTATATCTCTAACTTTGATAGCCTTTTTAGGGCCATTGCGTTTTTTACATTTTTTCCAATTGCTGGATTTGCAATCTACAAAGTAAGGCGATGGAGTTACCCCGTATTTGTGATTGTAATGCTTTGGAGTTTTTGGGTGAATTATCAGTCTTTTGCTAATTTTCCAGGAAGCTTCCCCGTTTTCCTCCTGGCAGTCATTTATTTAGTGAATTTTGCATTAGTGGCCTATTTCCTGATTCCGGCAGTGCGTGAGGTTTATTTTAACGAACGGCTTCGTTGGTGGGAATCAAAGCCACGCTACGATCTTGAAGCACCGTTAGAGGTTGTGTTTGAAGGGCAAAAGCGGACCGGAAAACTTAAAAACCTTTCGGTGGGTGGCGTTTTTCTAGAGCTTGATGAAGCCATTGAAGTCAATTCAGATGGCCGACTCCTTTTTACCGTCCGAGACTATCCATTTGAGCTAGAGGGAAAGTTTTTATACAAGAATCCAAAAATTCAAGCTGGCTACGGCGTGCAGTTTCAAAATCTCACGCGACATCAGAAAAAACAGCTTAAACAACTCACTCAAGAGCTCGATCGTGCGGGTGTGAAACGTCGCCCAGAGCGATTAAATCTTTGGGAGAATTTCACTGCTTGGGTAAAAGGCGTCTTCACTTCTGGTAAAGGTGTGGTTCCAGAGATTCCCGATCACCTGCGACGAAAATAAGTCTACTCCCGGAGAAGTTGATGGTTTTGTAACCAATGGGTGACTCTCTTCGTGAGAGTCTCGATTTGTTGGTCAGCCCCAGGTGCAAGGTGTTTTCCAGGAAGCCACTCACTCGTAAATTGTGCTTCGGAGTCTTCAAAGGCTCTTTGAAGTGAACGTTGAGAGTGTTTGGATAGAAAAGAGTCTTCTTCGGCTTGCAGCATGAGGACTTTTTTTGAAGCACGAAGCGATCTCACCTCTGTTTCTAGATGCGGAAGTCCTACATAAGCCCATCCCAGTTGAACCAAAAACCAAGAAATTGGCGTTGAGAACATGCCCAAAGAAGGCTTGATTTTTTCTGAGATTTGACTCTGAAGCGTTTCTTTGAGGCGTCCGAAGCCTTGAACAATAATGGCTGCTTTGATTTTAGGATTGCGGGTGAGTGCATAGGTAACAAAAGGAGCTCCAAAGCTAGCTCCTAAAAGTGTGATTTGGTCGAGGTGATATGAATCAGACTTTTCTTGGTGAAGGACCTCAATCAGAGCGTCGATCCCCCAAAGTGTATTCCAGATCGTTTTTTTTGCATCAGGAAGGAGTTTTAAGCTTCCAGGAAACTGAAATGGCTTTTTTGGAGGGTCAAAAGGATAGGGGAAACTCATCAATGCAATAGGAAGTTTGGGAGAGGGAAGTGTTAACACTTGATCGGCATACTTGAAGCCTCCAAAGACCATTAAGACAGGGAGTTTCGACGTCTGACTTCTTCCTTTATTTTTATTTTTCTCGTAACGATGAATGGTTGCTTGAATCAGTGTCCCATCATGAGTCCTAAAGTTTAGCGTGCTTTTTTCAACTGTCAGCGCCAAACCTAGGGGAAGGTTCAAGAAAAAGCCCAAGCAGAGGACTAGAGGCATTAAAAAAGTGAACGTATTGTAATTATACGCCAAAGACTTCGTCATTCAGAGAGTGATCCTTGGGGATGGGTTGTGCTTGATGAGCCTGACTCTGATTTTGCAAAGCTCTTTGAATAAAAAGGCGTGTGAGGGGCCGCACTTGGTCGGCTTGGATGGCTTCTGAGATTTTCCAAAACCGAGCTTCTTGAATCTCTTCTTGTGGCCATTTTAGGGAGAGCTTTTCTATTTCTTTTTTTCTAAATGAGAGCTCACCCATGAAAACCCAATACACATCGTGAGGCTTTTCTTCAAAGACTCGGTGCCTTACAGCGAGTTGACCCCGGATCGTCACCTCAAGGCCCGTTTCTTCTTTCGTTTCTCGAGCGGCTGCTGCTGCTGGATGTTCACCCGGCTCTAGTGCTCCTCCTGGGAGGATCCAATGACCTCGGTACTTTCCATAATTAAGCTGAACTAAGAGGACATTCTCGTCATGAATCACGCAGCATCCTGCTCCCAGCGTGGCTTGAGCACGATGATGAGAGAAAGAAGAAGGGGTCATAACGAAACCTTTGGGAAAAAGGCAGGCGTATTTTTTTGATAAGCTTCAAACCCTTTTTTCTTTTTTAAGGAAGAGGACTCAAGAAGGCTCACTCCTGAGATTCGAAATAAAAAATAAGTGATGATGATGGGTCCGAAAACAGTGTATGGGCCTGTTTCAGTTTGAATGGCCATAAAGTAAAAAGACCACATCATCATAAAGTTTCCAAAGTAATTGGGATGACGGGAGAAACGACGAAGCCCACCGGTCATGAGCTTTCCTTTGTGAGAGGACTTCTTTTTAAATTGATATAACTGCCAATCACTCACGGCTTCAAAGAAAAAGCCAATGATCCAGAAACTGATCCCTAAATAAAAATAAAACCCCATGGACTCAAGCGATGAGCTTACCGCAACTTGAATGGGTGCAGAAACGAGCCAAACAAGCACCGCTTGAAAGGCAAAGACGGTAAAGAGACTTTTAACTTCAAAGGGAATTTTTGATTCCTTTCGCATGGCTGCATAGCGAGGATCTTCTCCTTTGCCAAGAGATCGAATCAAGAGATACGAACTTAATCGGAGCGCCCAAATCCCGACAAAAAAAAGGACCCAGTCTGATCGCTCGGTGGGGTTGGATTGAGAATCGTGCAAGTACAGTGCAACAGCAAAGAACGCAGGAGCATAGAGAATGTCGACAATCGCGACATTTTTGAGTGGCAAGCTTAAAAGCCAAACGAACCCAAAAAGACCCAAAAGAAGCCAAAGAGCATTTAAATCAAGACTCATCATACTTCTAGTATTGATGTTTCACACAAAGCCTTCAAGTCATTTTAAGAGAGATTTGATTTTTTTCTCAAGTGGGGAGTCTAGCGGTGCCGTAGAGCTAGAGTAACGCCCCACTACTTGACCCGAGGGGCTAATGAGAAACTTTTCAAAATTCCATCCAATCTCATCTTGAGAGTCAGCTTGAGCGATGAGTGTTTGAATTAAAGGATGTTTTTTCGACCCGGAGACCTTTGCCTTTTCGAGCAAAGGAAAGCTGACGCCGTAGTTTCTCTCGCAAAATCGTTTTACTTTGAGAGGGGCTTCCGGGGTTTGACCTCCAAAATCATTACTCGGCATTCCTAAGACCACAAGTCCACGTGATTGATACTTTTTATAGAGCGCTTCAAGGTCTTTTAGCTGCGGAGTGAAACCACAGCGTGTGGCAATGTTTACCAAAAGCACGGGTTTTCCTTTTAAACTTGAAAGTAAGTAGGGAGCTCCGTTGATCGATCGAACTTTTTGCTCATAAAAAGAACCTGCATAGCCAAATTGAAGCAAACCAATCAATGAAATAAGTTGAATCAAGCCGGTCCGACTCCAAAAACGAAAGCGATTTTTCGATTTTATATGGGAGAGAAATGTCATCACTTAGGTCCTTTCCGGTGCCCACTCTCAGGCATTACGAGAAAAAATAACGTCAATCTAGGTTTAATCTCAGAGAACGTTTTTAGACTCCACTAAAAAGGTTTGAAAAGCTGGATTCCGGGAGTTTAGAAAAATTAAAGATTGACAAAAAAGATACGGATAAGGTATCCTGCTTCGTTGTTGTAGAAACTTTCCGGGGACCTAGGGGTGATTTCAGTCTGCTTTCAAAAAAGCAGATCGGAGGCCACCAAAAATGAAGCAATTCAGACATTCCCTCACAGTTGCA
>CAYLWK010000051.1:0-9836 GCA_964387255.1 uncultured Oligoflexia bacterium | reverse complement strand
TGATTCTAGATCAAGAAAAAGGCGCCCAGGAGGTAGAAAAGAACTCGACAATCCCGAGAAGTCTAAACAGCATCGTCAAGCAAGGCGTCGTCCAAAAAGTGATCGCTTTACTGAAGGTGAAGATGGTGCTGAACTTGGCAAAAGAAACCCAAGAGTCTCGTCAGAGGAGCAAGACTTTAGACGCCGAAGACACTCAAAACCCAGTCAAAAACGCAGCGCAAAGTCGAGACCTTCAGAGAGGTTTAAGGCGGGTAATTTCTCTAGACCAAAGTCAAAAAAACGACGATTGTCACTCTCCCTCTAGATTTGTTAAAACCAAGCGGATGTGATTTGACCGCACCGACGCAAGGGTGAAGTGGGGTCATGCGCTTGGCTCGTCTTTTGATGCCTCCTGGATTAGGTTAAAAACAACTGGTTTTTTCTAGATCCCATTGGCTACCAAGTGCTGTATTCTGAGATCGCAGGCAAAGAGGTAAAAGAATGAAGAAAAAGGAACAAGAGTTACTTTTGGAGATTGCAGAATCGGTCGGAGAACTATTTAGTAAGCTCAAAAAAAATGAAGATCAAACTGAGATCACCTTCGATCAAGGAGTTTGTATTGAGCTTTGGGACCGCTACGATAAATGGTCATCTTATCATGATGATTTAGAGCGCTAAAGATCATCTCCCCTACACTTCCTAAATGCTTGATGGATCGATTTTCCTTGTTTTTATCCGGTACCATGTCCGTTTTCCACCGAGTGCCTTTTAAGGGCTGTGTCTAAAATGACACATTTTGCATCTGATCGTTTCATCATATCCTAAATAGGTTCTTAGCATCAGCTGATTCAGTTTCGGGGGATTCTTACATGAGTTTTAAGCTTATTCATATTTCTAAACTACCTGCTATTTTTGGATTAATGATTTCTATTTCAACTGCTCATGCTGGATGGTTTTCTAGCGAAGAAGAGGATATCAAATCAATGGATTGTCATGATGCCGCATCCTTCATTGAAAAACATCCTGAAAAAGTTCCTCGAACCTATGAAGAGATGCTTCCCTATGGCAAAGAAGCCCAAGGCGTTTTTTTTGATTCGCTATCAGCTTCAGAAAAAGCCGCAATTTTTAGAGAACATCTAACAAGAGTCAACGAGGGTAACCGATTAAGCCTCAACGAAAAGCAGCAAGAGTTTCTAGATAAGGTGAGAAATCTGTTGAATGCAGATTTCTACACAAAAGAACCTGACAATGGGCTCAGTCAAACGGTAGATGATCTGACGAAAGAGGGACTGTCGTTATTTTCCGAAGAGAAATTTGCAACGATCTTCTCTACCATTGGAACAATGACCATCAATTACCGTGACGGCACAGGACCCAATTTAGATTTACAAGCCAAACCTTCGTGCAATTGTAGTGTGTCAAGTGATATGTGCCCATCAGATTCTTGGGAAGGCCGTGGACCAAATCAACAGTGTTTTAAAGGGAAGTGCACATCCTCTTCATGGGGTTGTGGAACAGTTTGGTGGTATGCTTGTGACGGAACATGCGCAAACATTCCAAGGCATGCTAGAAAAGATCCAAAGCGTATTGATCCAAGACGATAACTTTTACTTACGTAATGGAATAGTTGTTTGAGGAACAAGTAGATCTTCTAGAAAAAAAGCAGCGAGATCTGCTCTTCCAGTCAAGCCAGATTTTGAATAGATTGATGTAGTTTGAGCTCGAACAGTCTTTTCATTTGTTTCCCTTATCGCTGCAATTTCTTTTAAGCTCAGTCCTTTTAACAAAAAACGAGCAATATCTTGCTCGGCAGGAGAAAGCCCCCAGCGCTGAAACTGGTGATCAATTGCATTTGAAAGGCCATCAATAAATTTACGAGACTCTTTTTTCCATCTTTCTGCTTCTTTTCTACTTTCAGAAATGAGATTTCTTGAGGCAGCAATTTCATGAGATTTTTGAAAGCCATTTCGAACAATTAAAATGAAGCTTGCAGCAGCTGAAATAGCTATGATGATTTCTAATGTAAGATGGAGAAAACCCACCCCCTTTCCTGCATCAATCCAGAGGTCGAAGGCAATAAAGAAAAAAACCAATATGAATATTGCTCCTAGAATCAGGCGTTCAGATTGGTAGAGTCTGGTTCTAGTCATCGGTAACTTCTTCTGATTCCTGATAGAGATTCATTGGTTCTCCGGGGGTTGCCTCGACATTACTGCGGATTTCACTATGCCGAATCTTTCCCCCAAGATTTGCCGTATAGACTAGGCATCCCATCGATATAGTTGAAAATGCTAAAACAATAAAGCTCATGATGGGAAGTTTTGAGGCTTGATTTCGAAACCAAAACGTAAGAAAGGCCAGACCGCCTGTAAGGAGTGTTATAACCATAGCGAATTCAGCAGCTTCCTCGTGATCTTCTATGAGTCGATTCATCACTCCTGGCAAGTGCTCTACCGCCTCTTCTGCTGGCTCTCCAGTAAGATAGACTGGCAATATGACTAATGCGATTGCTGAAAGCACTATCAGCGAGAACTGATGCATCGAACGGTTATTGGTATAGAGTCCATAGGCTAAAAACACGACAGCGATTGGTATTCCAATCACAGGAATATGATTCAATACTAAATGTAAATGAGCAAAGTTCATCGAGCTATTCTCCTTTTTTAACCTCAGTATTAGCTAGAATCATCTTTAGCACAATTGGGCATTTGCCCTATAGGGCTCAAAAAAAAGACTATGTCCTCGATTCAACTAACGCTCCGGCCTTTAAGCAACGAAACAACTGGGAAAAGATGTTTCTCGGTTAAAATTAAGGTCGGTACACGCAGCGAAACCCGACAGCATTGAATGGTGATGGGTTTGGATCGCCCACCCATAAGAAAAAAATACCGGCAATTGTTGGTTGATTCCAAGAACCTCCTCTTAATGCGGTTCCTGCTCCCCCTGAGATACCCGACCAGTAGGATCCTACTCCCTGTGCATCTCCGTAGGTTGGGTTTGTTGGAAGTAGCGAGGTCGTGGGTGCAAGAGAACTAAAAACATCAATAGCATTGAGTTCTCTCCAGGCGTCCACTGGTCCGGCATCTCCCGAAACGTAGGGCTTATCAGCTTGCATCATTGAGGTTGATAGGCTTCCGCCCAGTGTCCAATCCACCCACTCCCACATGTTTCCAGAAAAATCCCAGATAACCTGGCCATTACTTAGCACAAGTTGCGCAGTTCCATTATCAGATCGGGAGGTTCCAAAGTCTGGATTAGGACCATCGTACCCAGAGTTACCCCCAGTGCAAGCTGAAGTCCCTCCAACATTTCCTCTCATAAGACATCCCGAACCAACACTGCCCCCTGTCCAATTTGTTCCCACATTTTCTATATTACGGGCAATTGCCATCCACTCTGCATTAGAGATTAAATCGTATTTCTCTTGTACTCCATTGAGAGTATTTAGATCGGTACATTCTGTTTTTGCGTCAGCTTGAGAGATGGAATCCCAAGGCGTCGTTTCTGCTTGAGAAATCGCATTTCCGCTGCCGTCATTTTTTGCCTCATATTTCATGACGCAAAAGTCTGCCGTAGCTCCAACTGTAGCATTTCCTGGCACAGCGATATAATTGTTCGGGCAGCTAATATCCGAAATCGAATCTACATCCGTTGGATTGTAGAGTTCAAAGGAACATCCCCAAGGTCCCAAAATTAATAGAGTCACCAGACTAACAATCAACTTTTTCATCAGATCAAGAGTTTGTATCCTGGGATCACCGTCCACTTATTTAGACTTAAAAGCGCAAAACTGTTTTGATAACTAAGAGTGATTCGACCACAGAAGAAAAACAACAAAAAAAATAGTATAGCTAGAGGCGTTCGGAATTTCTTTTTATTCTCAATAAATTAACTATCCTGACGCTTTCCAGGCTACCTGATGTTTTGGTGTTATCAATTATTTTGTTATTCTGGGAAGTCAGCAGGCGCGAAGGATCCTATCAAAAGTTAAAATTGCATGAAATAATGAAAAATCCAATAATTACAAATAGATAGCTGATATGGCCCAAAGGAAATTTCTGTTTTTGTCGAGTACAATTAAATTAAGCTAGTAACATTTTTTCTGCTAGAGCGTGGGTACGATGGCTACTATGGACTACCAAAACGATGGGGTGAAAAAAGGTTGTTTTAAAAAGCGGTTGCAGCTTCTCCTTAGCCATTTCCTAGCAGTTAGTATGCTGGTGGCCTTTGGGACTGGATGTGCCATTGATCTCTACAATGAGTCTTCACTAGACAATTCAGCTTGCTCGGAAGGGATACCAGTTTCGGTGGAGCCAGCCTATCCTGTCAATGGTGCTTTGTGGAATGATTTTGTGCGTGTAGATGGCTCATCGAATCATGATCTTTCAGATACAGCTTGTGTTCCAGGAAGCGATACCAATTGTTTCAATGGTGGCATTCTGAGAGCTGTAGATATTCCAAATGAAACTAGTTGTTTGGGGCTCAGTGGCTCAGACACTTTGAGTGCTTTTCATTGGAAATGTTATGACGGTGGAGCAAATGTCAAATTTTTCTCGACCAAATTTAATGATGGCAAGGGTCTGCGAGATTTAGTTCAAGATTCTTCAAGTCTTAAGAATATCGCATTTCAAGTTACAAGAAATAACTGCATTGTCTATGAATCAACTCCGTCGAGCACCTGGTGGAGTAATGCAATTCAGGCACTTCCTGATAGTTCAACTGGGGTTTATGATCTTTCTGTTGGAAACGGTCATTCAGATGGCACTATTTTCGTTCAAGACACAGATGCCCTCAGTCGCGGGTACATTGTCAACTTGAATAAAATATCAATTGTCACGACTGAGGCATCTCAAATTGTGGCGGATGCTGGCTTAACAGCAAACTGCAATGGAAGTGGAGAAGCTGGAACTGCAGGAAGTTATTTTTTGTGTATCGGCAATCAAAATTTTGTTTGGATAGAGATTGATTTTGAAGATTCTAATGGAGTCGTTGCTGATGAAGTTATGTCTCTTCGCAGTGCTCATCACTTTACTTTGCACAATTCGACGATTCAAAATACTGCAAACAATGGAATTTTATATTGGATTGGCAATGGTCCGAGGTTTTCTCAATCTACCCTGAGCAGTTTAGGAGGCTATGGTCTTTCAATTTACTTCGCAAATGGGGCAAAGGTCTATCGAACTCGTGTAGACCAAGGAGGTGGCTATGGAGTCTATTTTTCTGGATCTAGCAATTCTAGAGCCAACCAGCTGATTGTGAGTAATGTTTCAAACAGCGGCTTTTCTTTTGATGATGCTTCAGCAAATAGTATTGCTACCCAATCACTGATTACGAATTCCAATATCTATACTTATGGGCCAGCTGCACCTGTGACTCTTCATGCAGTCTCAGCTATGAATTCGGCCACAAATGGATTTTCTATTCAAGGCGACGATATGACATTGACATCTGCTTTGTCGGTGAATAATTCAAGTTTAGGAATCAGTGTTAATACCGATAACTTTACTACTGCCCAGACTGTTGCAATCTCAAATGGCTCCAGTGGATTTTCAATCAGTGGGAACGATGCAAGAGCTTATAGTAATATTATAGTAGGGAACAATTCAAGTTCTTGTGTCATTACGGGTACGGGTAGCTGGATTCAAAATGGAACCTGTGATCACGGAGATGCAGGATACAGTTCATCGGCGGATACGAGTGGAGATGCCACGGATCTTGTCATTGGACTAGTTTCATCTGACTATGAAAATCTTTTTGGAGCAGACGCAGTAGAGGCATTTGCCACATTGACAGACTGGAGCCGTTTTGATTCCTTTTGGCGTGCTTGGTCGGTAAACACATCAAACACATGGCCTCATTCTGATTATAGGACATCCTGTACTTCGGGAGCCTGTCAGATTTTTGATTATCGTTTGAATACCTTTAATGCTACCGGCCTGATTGACTACAATGGGTCTTTTATTGCGGGGGGGCCATGTCCTGCCAGCGTGGATGCTTCGAATTCCTCAAACTACATTACTGATCTAATTGGAAATACTTATCTACTCAACGCGGTTGAAATAACAGAAGATTGGGTAGGAGATGATGACGGTTTGTGTGAGAACAATGAAGATTGTATTTTTCACCCGAGTTTCGGTCACTATCTAGGAGAAGGCTCCCTTTCTACTGTCTCGTGCTCATTTAGTTCAGGAGGTGGATTTACTTCGGTAAACATCTACGGATACTCGGTTACTGCGACCAAAGAATAGTTTTTTTTAATTAAAGTTCTTTATTTATCAATCATTTTTAAGTGATCTCTTCTTCGGAAAAATAAAAAAACTAGTGAATGACAAGTAATTAAATTTAAGTTCGAGAGATAAGTTTTCATTTATACTAAGCTCAAAAAATGGTTTTGGGTTCAACTACCATTTGTTAGACCAATCTTAAGATGCCAAGTGTATTCTCTTTTGAATAAGGAGGTAAGAAAAATTTATAAATGAGTTTGGATAAATTTATAAAACTTTGGTCAGAATCAGCTATTGTTTCTCTGGGACTTTTTTGGATGGCTTTCTGGGCTTTTTGTTTTGGCTATTTTGTGAGCAGTATGATTCAGGTTTTCATCACTGAAAAGCGGATTCAAAAAACTATGGGAAAGGCTGGTGTAAGAAGTATTGCTCTCGGGACATTCTTCGGTTTCGTTTCTAGCTCTTGTTCATTCGCAGCTTTATCGACGACTCGTGCATTGTTTTCAAAAGGAGCGGGATTAATTCCATCTTTAGCTTTTCTTTTAGCTTCAACCAATTTAGTGATTGAATTAGGAATCGTTATTTCAATATTTCTATCTTGGCAGTTTGTGGTGGGAGAATATTTAGGGGGAATTTTACTTATTTTACTAATGACATTGGCTGTAAAAATAACATTGCCGCAACACCTAGAAAAAAAAGCAAGAGAGAATGCTAAAAATGCTGAAAATCATGATGGTGACAGAGTTCCATCCAATTGGAGAAAACTATTTTTCAGTAAAAAGGGATGGATGCGAGTTTCTACAAAGTATTTTATGGAATGGCAAATGGTGTGGAAAGATGTTTCGATTGGGTTCACCGTAGCAGGAATTATAGCCGCTTTTGTTCCCCAATCTTTCTTTGAAATATTTTTTATTGGATCAAACTCACCCAGCCCTAGTTTTTTGGAGTTGTTCTTTCAATCGCTTGTGGGCCCGGGGGCGGCATTCTTTACCTTTATCGGATCTATGGGAAACATACCTTTGGCAGCTGTTTTATTTTCAAATGGAGTGAGTTTTGCAGGAATCATGGCGTTTATCTTTAGTGATCTCATAGTATTTCCAGTTCTGAGAATCCAATCAAGGTACTACGGATGGAAAATGGCTCTCTATTTACTAGCCGTTTTTTTGGGGATTATTGTGACTTGTTCGCTGATGATTCACTATAGCTTTTTTTTTGCTGGAATACTACCTGATCCAGCTTCAACAAAAACGGTCATAGAGAAAGATTTTTTTAAAGCTAATTCTACATTGTATCTAAATAGCTTATTCTTATTGGTGAGCATACTTGCTATTTTTATGAGAAAGAAGTCTGAAAAAAAGCCTAACCAAAAGAAACAAAAGCATGGTGAGATACTTTTAAGCTATACCGCATGGGTAGCATTTACTTGGTTAGGCGGTGGTCTACTTGTAAAGTTTTTAGTTTAGAGTTGATTTTTTTTAAAGGTCAAGTCTGACTTGATGATGATTGTTAGAATCAATTCAAATTGATCCTAAAGTCTTCTTTTTTTGCATTAAATAAGCATCAATGACAAATAACAATGACACGATCTGCTGTAAAGCGAGCCACTGGTAGTTTTGCAAGTACATCAGTCCTGCATTTGCTAGATTCATGAGTGCAAAAAACAAATATCCCACTGGTATTTGCTTGGCTAGTAGGTATGTTCCCCATAAAAATCCAATCACAACGCCCAACTCAAAAATTTGATTGAGGGTTGTGATTCCACCAAAGTCGTAAAGACTATAAATAACTCCTGCAATAGCACTGATAAAAGCAGTAGAGTCAAGCCATTTGGGCACATTGCTTTTTCCTCGAATGGATACGAGTAAGCCAAGAATCATTGACATTGCTCCACCCGCCTCAACCGAAGCGGCCATCCAATTGTGTTCTCTAAAAAAAATAATCACCCAAGCAGGAAGTCCAATGAGATAGACGATCCAACTTCTTATCTGCCAGTGCCTTTTTTTTGCAGGGATACTTCTTTCCATGCGTGAGAAGAATATTTTATTGAGGAGGTACAACCCTCCGCCCCAGAACTGAAGGCCTGTTTCAATCATTCTATCTCCTTATTTAAACTTTACGCTCATGTCAGAATGCAGCATCTCAGCCCTCTCTCCCGAGATTAATCCCAGTTTCGATTTCTTATCTCGACAACTTTTTCAGCTGTTTGTCCAGCAAGATCAGACGCAAGAGTGCAATAAATTTAAACGTTAGTTAAAATGGCCATATCTGGTCAAGTAATGTCATTAGGCAGGTTAAACGACATTATTAATGTTTATCGGGTACCGCCTGGGTGCTAATTTAAAGAGGAGTGCAGTACATCATTCAGAGCGCGAGTTTGTAAGTTATTGCAAGAAAAAAGAGAAAGTATTAAATTTTCATGATGCTTTCAAATTTAAAACGCTCTAGTCTACAAACAATCATATTTTATCTTTTTGTTTTGACTATTTTTTTGATCGCCTTTCAAAGAAATATGGGCGATGACCCTTTCAATTATGCAGGTCCGTTTCCAATAGACGCTAAACCACTACTACACATGCCCGAGCGTCTCGATTCCGGGGTCAATATTTATGCAGAAACACAGCTTGCTCCTATCTATAAATATTCTCCCTCACTAGCAGTGATTGTGTCTTATATTTTTCCAGAAAATTTCAGTGATAGATATGTTTTTTTGAGATTATTTTATTGCATCATTTATTTTTCGAGTCTTCTTGTTCTTTTTAGGTCCAAAACATTCAAAGGTCTGGCTTTGATACTTTTGGGCGTGTTGATTTCTTGGAGATCGATTGGTCAGACGTTGTCGATGGGGCAAGCAGAAATGGCTGCTTTTGGATTGGCCATTTGGGGCTATTTTTTTTGGAGTAAAAATAAGCTTCTAGGGGCGTTTATTCTTGCTCTACTTCCTGTCTTTAAGCTTCCTTGGGGTTTTTTACTGATTCCTGCATTAATAGAGGCAATAAGAGACAATACCTTCAAGGATGCTGTGCTAGCTTATTGCGCATCTTTTTTATTTTATTTTTTATTTATTCCATTAATGGGTTTAGGGCTAGAAGGGTCAATTGCCATGTATCAAGATTGGATTATTGGGATCTCCAACCAATCCGAATTGACTTTTCTCAATGGAAGCAATCAATCTTTATTTGGAGTCTTATTGCGTGCTGAACAGAGTCTACCTTGGACTGGGCTTATTTTGAGGCCACTATTTTTGATTTTAGTTGGCTTCTATTTGTATAACTTAGTGGTGGATTTGTTAGATGAACCAAAAAGAGACGAACCACTGAGACTGGTTCCATGGTTGATACTATTGTTTTTGATCAATCCGTTAGGTTGGAATTGGAGTGATCACATGATCGTCGGAGCGCCCGCATTTATCTATTTTTATAAAACTGGAGCAGATAAAAAATTTCTAATTCCTATTTCAATAGGTTTACTGTTTTTATTAAAGACTTGGGTTGGTCGAAGTTTTGATTTAGACAACCGGATCGGAATATTCAGTCCGTCTCTTATGACTTTGCACTGGCTTGTGTTTCTTACCTTGTTGTTACCCGCCTGGTCCAAAGTAAAGCAAAGGTTGATGTTCGGACTTAAGAAAGTAAG
>CAYLWK010000050.1:0-3772 GCA_964387255.1 uncultured Oligoflexia bacterium | reverse complement strand
CGTAAGGGAGCTTTAGAAGCTTTAAAGAGGTTTATTGGAAAAAAATTGGATTCTTTCGGAAACTATCAAGATGCATTGAGCGAACGGAGTCCATTTTTATTTCATTCTATTCTGAGTCCCTATTTAAACTCTGGACTTTTAACTCCAGCTGAAGTGATCAAAGAAGTAGAAAAAGCGTTTAATTCAAAAAAGATCCCTATTAATTCAGCTGAAGGCTATCTCAGGCAAGTTTTAGGATGGCGGGAATTTTTGAAAGGAATTTATGATCATTACGAAAACAAGATGGAGAAAGAGAATTTTTGGAATCACAAACGTCATTTAAAGTCCTGTTGGTATACAGGTGACACTGGTTTGCCACCAGTGGATTATTGTATCAAAAAAGCTAATAAGTATGCCTACTGTCATCATATTGAACGATTGATGGTCTTATCAAATGTGATGAACCTTTGTGAAATCTCTCCGAAGGAAGTTTATCGATGGTTTATGGAGCTTTTTATTGATTCGGCAGATTGGGTCATGATGCCTAACGTTTATGGCATGGGTTTGATGAGTGTAGGGCCTTTATTTGCAACAAAGCCCTATGTGAGTGGGTCGAATTATATTTTGAAAATGAGTCATTATTCTAAAAATGAAGTGTGGACAGACATTTGGGATGGCCTTTATTGGAGGTTTATTGATAAAAATCAAAATTACTTTAAATCAAATCCCAGAATGTCAATGATGTTAAGTCATTTAAAAAAAATGGATTTAAAAAAGAAGAAAAGACTCTTGGACAAAGCAACTACTTTTATAGAAACAGTCACGAGTGGATAAAAGAGACTAGAGAGGTTTATATGAAAATGCTTTTTGCGAGTCTAAAACACATGCTTAGTGGGTTTCTTAGTTTCCAGAGAAAAAATAAGAAAAAGCAAAGTTTAAATCGGAAGGCTTTTTTTTTAGTCATTCCAGTCTTGGGTTTACTTTGGTTTGGAGGTCAAATGAACACATCATCAGCATCGGAACTGAGCCGAGTTCAACGAACAAAACAGTTCTTTGATAGATTGAATCTTAAGACGTTAGATACAGTGAATCAGTTCTATTCAAAAGACGTAGAGTTTGTTGATCCGATTGGTAAAGTAGAGGGAGTTAATAAGCTAAAAAAATACTATAAAAGTATGTATGATGGGGTTCAGTCCATTCGTTGGGAATATCTAGATTCTTTTGAAAGTGGAGACCGCCTTTTTTTAGAGTGGAGAATGCACTTGAATGCAAAGAATCTAAGCTCTAAAGAGGTGATCGTCGAAGGAAGCTCGAAAATAATATTTGATTCTGAAGGTAAAGCTAAATTCCACCGAGATTTTTTTGATTTAGGAGCCTTACTTTATGAGCACATTCCTGTGCTTAGCTTTATTATCAAAAGAATTAAAAAACAGTTTCACCCTTAAAAAGAGCTCTCGTGATGCTTAGTAATTTTGACTTTGTCCTCGGTTTAAATCTAGTGACGTCATCTTTAATGACGTGTTTGATTTGGTTTGTTCAGGTTGTTCACTATCCTTCGTTTAAGTACATCGATAAAAAAGAGTTTATTAAATTTGAACTTTTTCATCAAAAGAGAATTTCCTTGCTCGTGATCCCTATTTCTTTTTTTGAACTTGTATCCTCTCTAATGTTGATTGCGATCGCGCTAAAATCTTTTTCAGTTTGGGTGAGTGGGTTTTTATTTCTTTTTTTCTTAATTTTTACTTTTCTAGAGAGTGCACCGATCCATGGAAAGCTTGCTAGAGGTTACGACACTTCTTTAGTAGAAAGACTTATTAAAACTAACTGGATCAGAACGATTGCTCTAAGTTTTCGCTTCTTGATTCTTATAGTTTTGTTTTTCGGCTGAATTTAATTCAGGCATCCTTTTTAGGATCCAATTTTTAAAATCTGGCTGATCTGAGGCATCTTTGTACTGATAGGATGAGATGATTTGGTTTCTATAGATTAAAAAACACCCTGGCATTTGAAGTGGGTCCCCTTGAATGCGACCTAATCGATGACCTTGTTTGACAGCGGCGTGCACTCCATTTTTTATGACATTTTTTCCTATAAGTTGTTTTAAAGTTCCTCTTTTTAGGCCAAAAGCACGATAGAATTCTTTTTTAGGGTCGGCTAGACGGCTGATTTCATCGAGCTGGTAGCATGAGAAAAAAAAGTTTGCTCGAGCCTCTGTTGACAGATGCACTAAAAAAAGTTTGATACCATTTTCCTCAAACCACAGTTTTTGATCACGAATGGCGCTGAGGCTTTGTCGGCAAAAGGTACAGCCTGGGTGACGTAAGAATAATGTAAGCACAAGCGATTCTCTTGAGACTTCGTCTAAGCTCTTTCCATGTTGGTCTTTCATTTTAGATGTGATGTTTGGACAATAGGAGTTCATCAGCTTGTACTCTTTTCGGACTGGATCTCGATTGCTTTTGGAGTTTCTTTTTGTGAAAGTTTGGCAATCTCTCTTAGCATGCCTTTGAAAATAATAACGTGAGGGATGAAAAGTACATACCAATAAAATAATCCTGTCAATCCAGAGGGATCAAAAATAGCCGTTTGAACAAGTTGTGATTGATTGGTTTTCAATGGTTTAATTTCAAATTTTAGCCAAGCCCTTCCTGGAACTTTCATTTCTGCACGTAGCAATAAGGATTCGTTTGGGTTGATCTTTTCCACTCGCCACCAATCGAGATAGTGTCCTACTTCTAGATGATCAGGCCACTTACGACCCCGTGATGTCCCAACACCTCCGAACAGAAGGTCGATCCAGCCTCGGGCTCGCCAAGCCCAGTCCGCATAGAGCCATCCTGTCTCTCCTCCAAGGCGGTTTAGGACGGAAAAAACTTGTTCTTTTGAAGCGTCTATTTCAATCATTCTTGAATCAATGATTCTTCGACCATAGACGTGTCCGCCCCATTTCGGTTTTAGACTGCTTGAGGACATCGCATCAGCCCACGAGGTTTCCACAAATGCCTTGTCTTCGTTCGCAATTGACTTTTTGATAGCATTCTCAAGTCCTTGAGGTTTGACTTGAAACAAGGTTTCAGCTCGGTCGTCATTCACGTAAGTTGGATTTTTTAGTCCTGAAATCAACTTTCTCCCGATTCGTGCAAAGACAGGTGTGACTAAACCTAACCACAAGCTTGAGAGATAGGGAGTGAGAACAGGCACATTAATCATAATTCGCCTGAGTTCCTGTTGTCGGGCATATTCTTCCATGATTTCTCGATAGGAAACAACGTCCTTCCCGCCAATTTCTAAAATTTCATTCTGAGTTCCCTCGTGAGATAAACTACGCTCAAGATACTTTAAGAGGTCATTGATCCAAATGGGTTGTGCTTTCACCTGAACCCATTTAGGCATAATCATAATGGGAAGACGATCCACCAAGGATCGAACAAGTTCAAATGAAAGACTTCCGGAGCCAATAATAATAGAGGCTCGAAATTCAATCACTTGAATGCTCGTACTTCTTAAAATTTCTCCGACTTCATGTCTACTTTTTAAATGTTTTGATAACTTATCTTGATCTCTTCCAAGACCGCCAAGGTAAACGATCCTTTTTACTTGATTCGTTTCGCAAGCTTTCGCAAAGTTGTCTGCAGCAATTCGATCGAGTTTTTCAAATGACTCGTCCACGCTCATGCTGTGAATGAGATAGATCACTGTATCGATATCACGTGTTGCTTTAAGTACGGAGGCATAGTTGGCAGCGTCACCCTGGATCACACTGACATTGGCATCTAGCTTATTTTTAAGTCGA
>CAYLWK010000049.1:0-2895 GCA_964387255.1 uncultured Oligoflexia bacterium | reverse complement strand
ATGTTAGAAACTGAAGCAATTCTATCCGGTTACATCTTTATGAGGCAACGGGGTTACCAACACCCCGCAGCTCGGTAACATCTAATTTGACCCTTATCGACCCCCTTCCCAGCGCCCAGGCTTATCTTGACATTATCATTCAGGTATTATACTAGAAAGGTATGGTATTAGCGTATCAAGGATTGATTCAAGACCTAAAGCCTCTGCTTCGATTCCCGATCAAAATAGCTTCGACTCGCCTGATTTTAGCTTTGTCCTTAGGGTTAGTGACTCTGGCTAGCAACAGCAGAGCCAATGCGAATGAAGTCTATATGGCCATTGATCCAAGCGAAAAGGCAGACCCTCTCAGAGTGGACGCAAAGGCCGTCGATGATTTTTTTGAAATGCCCTTTGATGAAGCTATTAAGACCTTTCCCACCCCACGCCCGGCTGCCGAAATCAAAAAGCCGTCACTTTCCAAAAACAATCAACTCCTCGGATTGAATCGAAGAAAGAAAAATTTTGAGCCTGTCCCTTCGCCTCATCGAACCTCCATTTCAAATCGGCTTAGAATCATCGATCAGCTCATCCAACGCCATCAACGAGCCTATGATTATCGCCTCTATACAACTCAAGAGCTAAGACTCATCCTAAAACAGCTCGATGATAAGAAAATGGGTGTTCGAAAGTAATTAGATTTTCGTGCCATAGAGCCACGAAGAACTTGCGTTTTTAGGCTCAATCGCATAGCCAATAACTTCAGTTGAAAAGAAAAATGACCCCGTGGGACGGTAGCTCAGTCGGTAGAGCAGCGCCCTGAAAAGGCGCGTGTCGGCGGTTCGATTCCGTCCCGTCCCACCACCGAACCCCGGGTCTCCCCCTTCTCCCTTTCATTGACTAAAAAATCAAAAAAAAGCTTGCTAGCAGCCCACCTAATAACATAGTTATTCGATTAACTATAAGGTGGAGTACGCTGACATTGAATCAGAAACAAAAAATGGCATGGTTTGGACTGATGATTGGCTTTTGGCTGTCCCATCCTGCTCTAGCATTGCCAGATCAGACATCTCAACCTGGCTCTCAGGACTCGCCTCCTCTTTTGTCGGACTTCGTCGCGGCCTGCGAGGGTGTGTTTAACATCCACGCTCAACCCAATCAGGTAAGTCTGATCAGAGGTCTTGCGCTTGCAAGATGGTCTTCTCCCATGGCTCGAAAGAATCCAAATGAAAATCAATGGATCTACCAACCTCAAGGACATCCGGAGGGGGAGCCTCAACTTGGAGCAGAAATCACCGGAGTGGTCCTCCCAAAAGGATTCCAGCGCCCTGCCGCTACTGAGGGTAGCCCCTTAAGGCCCCTTCGACAAACCATTGCCCAGACAAGCTCGGAGTACACTCAGATCCGCTACGATTCCCCGGATTATCATGGGATAGTGAGCGCTCAGAGGCTTCAACCTACCACTCGAATTGATTTATCAAGACTTCGTCATCTCATCGAGGTGGAATTCATTCGACAAAAACACGACCAAACAGTCCTCCAATTTCGATTGATGGATCCTGCTAATCCTGCGGAGGTGATTTCCCAAGCAGTGGTAGAGGCTGAGATCCTAGTCGAAAAAGCAACGCCAGGCTCCCGTGACGGGTCAACGCCTCCCATCAGGCACGGATACCAGCTTCGAATTTCGACTGAAAAGCTGAAAGAAGCTGGATGGTTTGGATGGCTGAGAGAAGCCCTGTTCATGGATCCTTTAAACAGTCATCGCATTGAATCCTTACTAACAGCCGCTTATGAGCCTAACGACATCCAAGAAGTAAAAGATCGCCTAAGAAACTCTGGGTTTCGAACCAACCCCCTCTCAAATTTGCACTTCGATGATCTTTTTGTTTTTCCAAGTACTTTTAGAGATCCCCACCTAGCGAGACATCAAAAATCGCTTATGATTGAATTGACTGACTCTTCCCTTTGGATCGATCATCTTGATTATGTTTTAAAACAAGACCATGGGTTTGAAGTGTTCTAGAAAGTACTTCTCTTTTTCATTTCATCGCTTCAGTTCGCCACGGCGACCGATTTTCAGATTCCAATTCAACCCTGATTCAACGAACTCTTTTAAAATCTTTTTTGAGCCTCTCGCCCTAACGGAACTAAGAATCAGGATGCTTTTAAAAAGCGTCACCTTGGTGTGTGAATCACTAGCTCTTTTCAATGAGGTGATCACTGAATGAGCTCAATCTAGAACCATGAAAGGCTATTTTCGATTTATTGAATCGGTCGCCGTGGCGAACATTTTTATACATTGCTCCAAGTTCCTAGGTAACTCAAATGGCTTAAAATCATCGGCGACAGTGTTTTGTCGTTTTAAATTGCACGTCCTAATTTTTAGGACGTACACTATGAGGCAACACGGAAGTGTGTAGAAAAATACCATGGAGGTCACTATGTCAGAACTTGAAAACTTCTCGTTTACTCCGTCCGAGTTTGCAAAACTCGCACGTGTCGATAAAGAACTCATCCCATTATTAGAAAATGAAGGACTCGTTGAGACACATCGTCGTCGTATGGGAAACGTCGATCGAAAGATGATTTCTCTCGAAAAAGCTCAAGAGTACTTTCATAAAATTAGAGCTGTTAAACTCAATACCCAGTCTCCAGTGTCGTCTGAGATCGGTCGCCATGGCGACCCGGAGATGGGAGAAGGTGCTGAAGCAGCGGGCCCAGCACTTCCAATGGAGATGCCAGAAGAAGCAAGACGAGTATTTAATATCATCTCAGCGTCAAATCTGGCAGAAGCACCCACGCATAAAATTCAAATGTTTTACAACGTAAAAGGTGGGACTGGAAAGTCAACGCTCACAGCTCAATACGTGATGCGAGCTTCAATGATGGGGCTTCGAGTCCTTGCCATCGACTTAGATG
>CAYLWK010000048.1:0-4795 GCA_964387255.1 uncultured Oligoflexia bacterium | reverse complement strand
CGGGGGCAGTAGATTTACTAAGCGCATAAAACCTTTACCCTAAGTCTGTAGTTTTGAAAATTCCTAAAACCATATGATCTTCTAGAGATGACCTCCATCTTGTTATGGAGACCTTCTGTGATGGAGTTTGTTTTTCTAAATCTCCACATCCGTACAATTTCTTCTTTCCAGCGATCTAAAGTTTTACCCAGTGATCTTAGGGACTCAAATGGAGTTTCTTTAAGTTGATCAATCATCTTTAAAAACTGAGGGATGAGCTCTTTGAGGAAGATTTGATTAAAGAGCTTAAATCGTTTTCAAAGAAACAAGGCGTTCCTTATCAGGTCTTGATACGACTTCTGATTGCTGACGGTGTTAGACGGCTTAAAAAATCCGCTGCGTAATTTTCGTTTGCGACCAAAATGCGACCTAGGTTTGTAGATTTGGGAAGATGTCGGTGGATAGTTGTGGAAATTCAGTCTTAGTAAAGTATTGTTATTGTTTGATTTCCATTTTAGTTTCAGTCAGTTGTTGATGCGGGACCAAATCCCACTCTCTCCGCCATTTATATCACCAACATTTCAACTAAAAATTCTCATCAGTAAAGCACCTGATGTGCATCCACGACTTCCAAAATGGGACAAAGGTAAAAAGGCTAGAACCCGTTCTACCTTTTACAAGAAAATTAATAAGAAACCTTTAAAATTCCACGCTCTTAGAGGAGGTTTTGCCACTGAATTGATGAGGCAAGGTGTAGCTTCAGCTAGCGTCCATAAAATCCGTGGTTAGGAAGTCGCTGAAACTATAGAACACCATATGGACCTAGCTGCTATGGGCCTACGAGGAGTTCTAGATTCTCATCGTGTTATTCGAGATAAAGATGCTATGGCTAAAGTTGTAAATTTATTTTTGAGCTAAGAAGTGATGGCTTCATCTAAAATGCCAGGGAAAGCATAGCAACTATGGCTGAGAAGCAGAAAAGAGAGCTTCTTTTAAATTTGCAGCAAATACTAGGAGGTTTTCACCTCGATCTGTTCGACCCTTAAAATTCGCTAGTTGAATTGCAGTACCACCAAATTCGTTTCCCCCATTAGGACGGGTTTCATAAATCCTTCTAGGAATAGGAGAGCCCAATTCAGATTCAGTTTTATCCAAAGCTCGAATCACAATCGATCTAATCCTCTCATACCTACCCAAGGAATAATGCCTAATACTGCTATCAACCGCTGCTGGACTACTGATAGGACTAATCGTGAATGACCACCTCCCAACCGGTGTCTCCATTGCTGCCTGCCAAACTCTAGTATTTCCTAAAACAGTATCGCCGATGACCCAACTACCAAGGTTCTTCAGGTAGCGCCACTGATACAAAAGGGTTGGTTTGTGCTTAAAGAGTTCAACTAGTTCATGACCCAAAAATTGACGTAAATTGAGATCAGACTGGTCACTCCATCGTCCAGAGGAACCTGTTACCCTCGTTTCCTCAAGTATAATTTCATAAGCCTTTTTATTACCTACTTCAAGAGCCTCAACTGCGAGTGCCAATACTTCATGTTTATCGATTGCGAGTCTTTCACCTTGTGGAATTTCAAATGAAAGATGTTTTGCGTGGCCACGAACTTTGCGATTAGCTAATAGCCTCTTGTATCGAGGCACTTTCAATTGCTCTCGAATACTTGCAATATGGTCAGCACCTGGGTCTACTTTCTCAGTGGAAACTGCTCCTAGCACCTCTGGGCATGGGAGTGCTTCAGCCTGCGGCCCTGTGACCAAAAAATATACAGCTATTACCAATGTACCGAACGCTCGCATAACGGATATCTTGTTAGCATAGGAACATTTCAAATGCTATGCCGCATTAATTAGTTTTTGGGGTTCAGCTTCTTTATAATCTCTATGATTCTCAGTCGATCGGAATCCTTTGGACTCGGTTAGGGTTGCATCTTCTTTAACCTAGCGAAGTTTGGTGAAAGATGTCCAAAGACGAACCAGACCGCATTGCCATTCACTACACCATAAACATGCGTTAATATAGCCCCGTGCAGAGGTAGTCATCTAAAAAAATCCCCAAATCGTAAAAGTCCAACCTGGGGCCTTATAGGATTTTTTAATTAAATAATTTAATTAAATTGAGAAGCTTATCAATTGTTTCCGCTGCTTCTCTATCTCTTACTTCTTTTGGTATCTACCTTTTTCAAGCAGGGATAGCCGAAGCAATTTTTTCTAGATGATCAGCTTTTCGAGCATCAAGATTGTTGGAAATCTACCTATGAAAAAATTGAATGTCGATACTATTCAATTTTAGAATGCATCCACTTAGTTTCACATAAACAATTAGATTCTTTTAAATTAAAATTTCATTTCCCAGAAATTTTGAAAATTCCCTGAATTTGCAGACTGAATCCAGACATCAATTTTTGAAAAAATGATTTTTTTCATGCGGTTGATCCTTTTTTCCAATTCTTTAAACCGCCGTTGAGTTGCTTCGTCTTGGTATTTACCCTCTTCCAACAAGCTATAAAAAATTCCGTTCTCGATCGCTGTTATAGTCTTCAGGATTTTTCTTACATTTTGCATAATGTAGAGAATGCAGTCATTCATTTACACCTCGCCAAAGCCAAATTCCTCCCCATGAGATGCAAGATATAAATTAATATCGATTTCTTCTGCAGAATCTACCAGTATACTATCTAAAGCGTCATGCTGTGCTTTGACCCACAAACGAGCCGTTTCTCGCATTAGCTCTTCAGATTTTGTAACAGACTCTTCAGTCTCCTCCAATGACGCAAGAGTTTTTTGCAATCTCGATATGGATTCTCGAGATGCCAATAATGAATGGTTGGTTTGATATGCTATCACTGATTTAGGGCTAATTTTTCCAACAATCGGCAGACGAAATTCGGGTTGTTTTCGATTCTCATGGAATAAAAAGTGCATGTATTCGTGAATAACAACTTGACGAGTTGAATTACTTCTCAAAATCAACAAATCTTTATTGAGAAGCGGACGGCTTTTCATTCGCTTCAACTGATCTTCTGAAATACTTTCTGGAAATACAAGTAAATTTACGTCGTCTCTAAATTCAAAATACTCGTAAGCAGGAAAGAAATAACCATAGGCTCTTTTTGAAGAAATAGATCTTTCGTCTCGATCTGCAAGTTCTATAAGGGTTTGCTCATCAGCAGTATTTTCTAAAGCTAGATTTGTATTTCGGCGTTTACCAATAGTTGGTTTTTTTAATAAAACAACCTCAAGATTCTCCTTTCTAATTGATTCGATAATTTCATTAATATCCTTATCCCGAAATCTAGACACAGAAAATTCATCTAGTTTGAAGCCAGTCAACGGAAGCTCAACAAAAGAAGATTTCTGACCAAAAGAAATAGAAATCCCTAAAAAAAATATCGCTAAGGATACTGAGGCTAGAATTGATACTGAAGTCCTGAATTTCATGTTAGTGCCCTTATGGTGAGCTTTTAGTACCATTGTTAAAGAGTCAAATACAAATGAAATATTTAAATAGTGAAAATCATTTATCCCTGGGAAATTACCGTTTGACTCTGGAGTAGTGACTTACAAGTTAAGGAGTAGATTCTATTCAATAGGTTTACAAACCCGAATTGTCTGAGTTGCGCAATGTAGATCTCCACCTCCCATTTGCAAGAATGGAAGCGTATCGATGGATTCACTACGAGTTTTTACTCTTTTAAATTCTGTTTCAATATATGCATCAAATACTGGATTGTGTGTTTTAGAGTAAACGGACCCAGCATTAGTTGATAATTTGTTTACTGGATTTGGAAGTAAGGTAAAGCCTCTTTTATTCGCCAATCGATATTTTTGATCTACTGGCGCATCATCTGACACGCCCTTATTTATCTTCATCCCTGTAGATCCCCTAAAGCCATAGAGTACAGGCATTTCTATGACATCAAAGTCGCAATGTTGATGTCGTTCCTTAAGTTTTTTCACAATCTTTTTTTGGTTGTTTGTCATGACTTGCCTCAGTAAATCTAAATATAGTTTCCATTTTTTATCAGTTTGACTCAGTTTGAGAACTTCTCCATTTGTTTGAGAGCAAGATTTCTTGTGCTGATCCAGCCTGCTACATAAAAATTCTCTGTTTTTATTTCCACCTGTGCGCGTTAATGGTTTTGATTCTCCGAAAAAAGGAACGTCTGGATTTTTTTCTAGTAATTCTAATGATTTTTCAATGCTTGCAATAGTGACAACAAAATTACACTTTCCAGCTCTAGATCCAGTCGGTTGGACTGAGACGATCTCATCTGCATGTCCGACGGAAAGCCAGCTAACATCTACGATGATTTTATTTTCTTCTTTTCCACAATATTGATCTCTGAGGATATCGCTTTGATTACTTCCAGAAAGGCAAAGACCTCCGGGGAGAGATTCAATGTTTCCTCCAGCGCCAGCCCCAAGCCTTTCAACAGATCCTGGTGCAATTAATGCTTTACCTTCAGCAATATCAGGACACACTTCAGACAGAGCCTTCATGATCTCTCTAGTCTTCTTGATTCTGTCATCTTCAGTTTCAATATCAATTCCATTGGATGCTTTGTTTAAGATTGGTACCCATTGCCCTTTCCCAGAATTTGGATCAAATGACGTCTCAAAAACATCTTGGACAAATGTATGATTGCTAAAAAATGGAGCCGGAATCAATTGATCAGTAAAACTGGAATTAGGATGATTAAAAATGTATCCAGCTTTGGTTTCTTGATAAATAAAATTGGGGGTTGGTAGAACGACTAATGGAGGTCGATTTCCAGAAGTTTTTTCAATCGCCTCGACAAAA
>CAYLWK010000047.1:0-4975 GCA_964387255.1 uncultured Oligoflexia bacterium | reverse complement strand
TCGTTTGAGCGTCTAAGGATTAGCCAGCCACAGAGTTTGGCCAGTGACAGAATGTCCCTATTGCTCGATGTTTGGCTAAAAACGAAAATCAGGGTGGTTTTAACGGTCGTTGGCCTTGAATGAATGGATCGTTTTTGGCATCAAGCTTGCTCAATGGGGCGGTGTTATGAGTAATGCAAAAATTATCGATTTAAGTCAGTTCAAATCAATTCAAATCAGTAAAAAAGAACATTCAGAGTACCAACTCTATATTGATTCTTTAGACAAGCTTCAGCTTCTCAATGAGATGGTGAATTTCCAACACCAACGCTCTGAGAAGGGCAAACTGGATGCTACGTTAATGACTCAGGGGCTCGTATTGTTTCGAAGGCTTGAGCAGGAAGCAGAATCCGAAGGACTTCGGTCTCTTGCCCATTCTTATCGTCGGCACTTGGAACATGAACTTGCGGATTATTTAAAAGATCCAAAAGGCTATGATGCTCGAGCGACACTCGACTACGACGAAGATGAATTTTAGAACTCTTGCCATGTCGAGATCTTAAGATCTCGACGGATACTTAGAGCTTCACGCTTTTCTAGGGTGCTTTAGAACCTTCGATTGAGTCGCTCAAAGATCATTGGACAAAGTTGCATCTTTGCAGGAAACGCTTTTGGCTCCATGTGAATTTTAGGCCTTCCTCCTTCGCTCAGATCGATCTTTTGTACATAGAATCGATCTGCCATCACATGCACCTGATTTTGAAGCAGCTTTCGAGCCGTTTCCTTGACCCAGTTTCTAAGATTCCAGTCTAACCCCCGGAGTGCTTTTTTCCACGGCCGAGATTGTCGCTGCACTAAGCTTAGCTGATCTAGGTCCCATTGAACTTCCGTATAAAAAAGCTGATGATCCCTCCCAGCTTGCACGCTTAGGGTGAGCAACGGAGATTCGTATGCCTTTGATTCATTTTTCTGAAATAATTGCAGTTTTCCAGATCGCAACGCTCCAGGATCCATTTCAAACTTCCAAACAAATGAAGTTTGTGAGGCGTTTGTCTCCGCGAGAGCATCGACTGAGGTTTTGGGTCGCCCTCGAATTTTCCTCCAAATGAGATCTAACTGACTAGCCTTCGAAAAAGCACGCGCTGATTTCAACAAAGTCACTCGTACCCCAGAAACGGTGTCCTGAACGGTAACGCTCAGTCCATAGGCAAACAAAAAAGAAATACAAAGAAGATCCCCTGCAATCGGAACGGAGGAAGCTGATAAAACTCCAAGTCCACGAAGCACCCAATCCGTCGTCGGATTCCCTCCAAAGACCTCAGGGCCCCAGACTAAGAACGTTTTTTCTAATGTCTCGGTCATCATGAGTCCCATCAAAATATCTGGAATAAAAAACCGAAGCGTGTCTTGCTCTCCTTTCCAACGGTAAAATCGAAACGCTTGTACCCCCACTTTTTTCAAATTCATCCTGGAAACAGTTCTTTGGAAGAACCCTACGAGATCTTGTCGTTCGATTTCATCCACTTCCAGGGCGTGCTGAATCAGCTCAATGAGTTTTGCAATAAGACGTCTTCGCTCCGACAAAGGAATTTCGCTTCGCTCGGAAAATCTTGAAAAATGCTCTTCAACCGCAAGGCGTATCTCATCAGATGATGCCGACGTATCAAAATCAAGATCCACCTCGAGATCGTTTGACACATCGGAATCAGCTTGCAAGGCATGCGCTTTTGAGATCAGCGGGTTTGACGAAGTTTCTGAGGGCTGGGCAAAGCCTAGAGGGATGATGAAAACAAAGCTCATCCAAACACTCAAAGCTGGAATGATTTGTTTTTTCTCAAACCAATGCAACCTCAAACGGGGCAATAAGAAGCTTCTCACTGTTGAAGAATCCATTTCTAGTTAAGAGCGCAGTCTCATTCAGACGAGTCGGGACCAAAGTCTCCCACTAAGGCTAGAACGCTTCCCCTACTCTCCGAATGATCAATACATTAACATATAAACAACTGTTGATGTATTGAATTAAAAAAGACCTGTCAATGGTTTTTGAGAATGCTAACTGCTTAATAAACTACTGGTTGACTGATTTTGTCCTTAATTGAATCGGGAAAAAAAACTCAGACTCTGTTCTAGAGCGAGAATCATCAGAATCAGCAAAAAGCCAAATCCCCACCCAGCGATAAAAATGCGCTTTTTGTTTTTCGGAAAAAGGAAGCGAAAAAAAAGATAGCAGTGGCGTTTCTAACCCCGCCTCTGCCTTGAGAACCTTATTTTCTGGTGTGGCGAGAACGCAGTTAATGATCTGATGATGATAGGGACTTCGTCCGCAGTTTTCTATCGGCCTATTCTGACCGTTTTTTTTAGCTTTTTGATCTAATTTTTCATTCATAACTGAATCTGACACTGCGGAGAAAAAAACCACGCCTGAGAGGTGAATTTTGCGTTCTTTTGCTAGACTTTTAAATCTTCGATTCACACCGATTGCTGACACTCCCCAATCGAATAAAAAACCCACTCTGAGCGCGAAGTCATCATTGTCTCGAGTCGAAGGGACTGTGACATTCACTTGAGGAAACTCTTGCACTTTCCAGCGCCAGCTAAAATGAGCCTTTGATTCCGACTTAAGCGTGATGGGTTTTTTTAAAAGCAGGATCCTGCCTCCCGCTTGACCTTGAGTTTTAAAAAGATCTTTGACTGAGACTCTTGAATTGTCGGAGTACCGTCAGGATTATAGTCGATCGCCTTGGCTTCAAACGCTGAGCGAGAATATGCGGCCCCAAAGCTGGAATGGATCCAGATCAATCCAAGCAGGAAACTCAACGCCCAAGGATAGACTGACTTCATCACAACCTTCCTCGTTTGGATTGATGGCTGAAAAGAAAATTCACCCTACTAATTCACAGAAGATTACTAGCAAGCTCTGAGAGTTTCGATCGCTCACCTTTGACCAAAGTAATGTGTGCTGCGATGGACTCCTCTTTAAAACGCTCCACAAGGTAGACTAAGCCATTATTTGCCGAATCCACATACGGATTATCAATCTGATAGCTATCCCCAGTCACGATAATTTTCGTATCATCTCCAGCTCGTGTCACAATCGTTTTAATCTCGTGAGGTGTTAAGTTTTGAGCTTCATCCACTATTAAATATTGCTGTGGAATCGTCCGACCTCGAATGTAAGTGAGTGGCTCAATTTGCAAAAGCCCCTGATTCATCAGCTCCTGACACCCTTTGCCGGCCCCCCGTGTGCGCTGATTGCCACCGGCTGTAGAGCCAAACAAAAAGTCAATATTGTCATAAATAGGCTGCATCCAAGGGTTCAATTTTTCTTCAATATCTCCTGGTAAAAATCCAATGTCTTTTCCCAGAGGAAACACTGGACGAGAGACTAAAAGTCGGTGATACACGCCCTCATCCACCGTTTTTGCAAGTCCCGCTGCAATCGCAAGAAGCGTTTTCCCTGTTCCGGCTTTTCCCACCAAACTCACCATCTTGATGTCATCATTTAATAACGCATCAATCGCAAACGACTGTTCGGCGTTTTTTGGAAAGATCCCCCAAATCCCCTCTGATGGTTTAAACACTGGCACCAACGCTTCGAGCTCTTTTGAATAGCGACCCATGGCCGTGTGCGTAGGGTTAGCGACATCTTTTAAAATCACAAATTCATTGGGACGCAATTTCCCTTCGTCTTGCTGACTTTTTTCGAAGATTTTGGAATCAACTTCCAACTTCTTCTTTGAATAAAACTCATCGACTAAATGAGAATCGACATTCAAAGTCAGCGTTCCGGAGTAAAGCGATTCAGGCTCAACACTCGCTGGTTCATAATCTTCAGCCTTCACACCAATGGCATCCGCTTTAATCCGAAGATTCACGTCTTTGGTCACAAAGGTGACAGCACGCTTTGGCTTTTCTTTTTCCATGGCCATCACGGTGGCCAAAATTCGATTATCTGCTTTTTCTAAAACAAAATCTGTGGGAAGTGGGCTCGTTCCATAGCCCATCACGACACGCAATGTCCCCCCATTAGACAACTTAGCCCCTTGACTTAAAGCTCCCCCTTTTCTCAACTCATCAATCAATCGGGAGAACTGACGCGCATGTCGCCCATTCTCACTCATGTCTCGTTTGAACCGATCGATTTCCTCGATCACTGCGATTGGGATTACGATTTCATGACCCCCAAATTTCAAAAAAGCTTGAGGATCAAAAAGAATTACATTGGTATCTAAAATAAACGATTTTTTCACTCAACACACCGCCTTCACGTCTGTCACTCCCACTATCTCTAATTGTAAAAAATAAATCTACCTACTCTTTCGCTCCGCTTTTAAGCGACTTTGTACCCCCCATCGCATGATCAAGCCAACGATCAATTCCTTGATCGATTTTCGATTGAAATGCTCGAAGAATCCAGCCAAACTCGGCTTCAATTACTAGCTTTTCTTCTTGGCAAAAAAGCAACGCACTCACCCCTTTGGCCTCAAGACTTACTTTTTTTTGTTCAGGATCTTTTTCCAGCTGAACGTGTTTTGATGGAATTTGATCAATAAACTCATCAATCGTATTGGAGATTCGGTCATAGAGTTCTTGAGAGGATTTTCCTGACAGTGGAATTTCTCGACGATAGCGACTCATGTTCTCACCCTTTCTTAGCGTTGCCCCTTAGTGCAACCTTCACGGAACTCTAAGCCCCGAAAAAAAGCTGATCAATCATCATGCCCATCTTTCATATGAACAGGGGCCCACTCTAAAAGCTTTTGCCCCACTCGCACAGAGGATCCCGACTTGACATGCCATTTTTTAATTTCAACCTCTAGCGGTAGACTCTGAGGCACCAACGTTCTCAGACAATAAATCATCGCGAGCGGCTCGTGTGCAGGAACACGACTCCCCTCTTGATAATAGCGACTATAAATTTGGCCATTTGTTTGAGCCACGAGCACGCGATGATTCATCGGTTCTGGCTTCACTTCCCTGACAAACGCCCACCAAG
>CAYLWK010000046.1:0-4131 GCA_964387255.1 uncultured Oligoflexia bacterium | reverse complement strand
TTAATCGGATTTATGGGTCTGCAAAGAGCTAGTGCGGATAGTAATGATTTGGAAATGCTAAAAAAAGCCAAGATCAGTCTCATTCGGGCAATTGAGATTGCTCAAAACGATCGAGGTGGCCAAGCATATGACGCGGAAATTGAGGATGACAGTTTTAACCCTGAGTTTGAGGTTAAGGTGACTAGTAGTGGCAAGAAGCTAAAGTACACAATTGACGGGGTTTCTGGCGAAATCATTCGGGTGAAGGAAAAGTGAAAAATTGTCATTTTGTTTCTTTGGTTGCTTTAGGCTTTTCTGTACTTACAGGCGAAATCGCCAATGGACATTCTTCAGCAAAGGTACAGGTGGCTCGTCTAACCGTATTGGAGCGCTTTCAGCTGCCTGTATCTGAAATTTCCGGCATGGCTTGGAGAGTGAATCCAAAGAATGGTGCCCGTGAACTCCTATTGGTAAGTGATCGAGAGTATGCACTTTTCCTCCTTCCTTGGAAAGATGGCAAACCAGTACCAAAGGTAGAAAAAATTGACCTCAGACATCTTAGGACAAAGAAAGACAAAAAACAGTCTCAGTGGGAATCAGTATTTAGCGACTCTACTGGGCGGGTGATCATTATCAAAGAACATCCCACGAAGGTTCTCGTTCTTTCAGCGGACCTTAAAACATTGGAAAAGACTTATTTATTGAGTGGAAGGTCAAAAGCAAGCCGTGAATCGGGAGCGGAGGGAATTTTCCCTCTCTCAAATGGACACCTTTTGGTGGTGAATGAAAAAGACCCGTTGAGAGTCATTGAGTTTGGTCCTCGGGGAGGTAAAAGTGTTGGCTATAATAAAAACCTTTCTTTGGAGGGAAGAAGTAAGGGAGTATTTCTTTCTGCGATTCAAAACGCAGATAGCACCGATACGAATCTTGAAGAACTTCAGCATTGGGACCTTGATGAAAGTTCACAACTGATGCTTGAAGATTCAAGTGGTCTAAACGCAACTTTCGATGGACAACTCTTTTTATTAAGTGATCAAAAGAGAAGCATCGGATTGGTTGGAGATAAAATTGAAACAGCTAACAAGAAGATCAAGCTGCAAAAGTATTGGTTGCTACCCAACGAGATCAAACAACCTGAGGGAATGGTGTTTGATGAGCTCAACAGACCCATCATCGCGCTGGATAAGAAGAAAGCTAAAAAGGACAATTTGTTTATTTTGTCTCCTGTCTTCAAGTAGTGGTGGGACATCAGTCTGTGCTCTTGGTGATTCAGTTTTAGAAACAAAACGCAATCTACGGCTTGTGCATGAGGTTTTGAAATTCAGGATGGAGATCCATAAATTTCTTCACGTAAGGGCAGCTTGGTTTGACTTTAAAATTGTTCTTCTGGGCGTAATCTAGGGCTGCGGCAGCAATCTTTCCCGCAATACCCTTTCCTCTAAGGGAGTCTGGAACAAAGGTGTGATACATATCGAGTAGATTGCCCTCCCTGTGGTATTTAAGTTCACAGACCTGTTTATTCAAAGTCACAGAAAATACTTGTTTTTTTATATTGTGAATCACTTCTATTTCGCTCATTCATTTTTCCTTGATAAGCCGCAATTTTTAAGGCTATGAATACATCTCACACCTGAATCTTAGAAATCAAAGTATGAATTCTTTCGTGGTCCTTACTCCTATGGAAACATGCGTAAATCTCTGAATGAAGACCATCGATCCGTCCCAGTAGATGCAAGGATTTTTCCTTAAGAAGTTTAGAAGCGACTACTTCTGGTAGAATTGAAAAGCACAGGCTGTTCAAAGTAGATTCTAGAATCAGATTAACATCTTGGATTAACGCGATTGTTCTTGGACTGACTTTATTGCTTCTAAAGTAGCCTTGAATTATCTTTGCAAGGGCTGAATCTTCACTGTGATTGATAAAATCGCAACCTTCGATATTTTTAGGAAATCGACCACTCTTAATATTAGATTGTCTAAACTTTGAAGAACAAACCGCAACAAATCGCCTTTCAAGAATTTTTAGACTCGTTATTTCAGGTCCGTGAATGAGTGAATCCAAGAGTGCTAAATCGATATTTCCTAGTTCAAGCTCGTGCCTGAGGTACCGAAAACTACCTTCTCGTACTTTTGGGAAGTAGGTACCGTCTTTTATGATCGAAAACAGAAGTTGATAACACAACGATCTCGAAATTGATGAATCGATGCCAACGTTGAGAACCGTCCTTCTCTTAACGCTTCCCTTTTGAAATGAATGAAAAAAATTTTCACCATCCGTGAAAATGCGATTAGCAAACTGAAGCGCCCGCTTACCGTCTGAGTTCAGGATAAGTTTTCGAACTCTACGATCAAAAAGCGGAGTTCCTATCGACTCTTCAAATTGTCTGAGCTGGTCGCTAATAGTAGGTTGAGAAAGGTGAAGCCTGTCACAGGCGGCTTTAATGGAGCCCGCCTTTGCGACCACCCAGAAATAATAGAAATGGTTGTAGTTCAGATAGGCCATGGAAATTCCCTTTTAAAATCAACCTCTAGAGATATTGATAATTAGGTATACACTAATTATCGCTGTCTTTAAATCGTTTTTACAAAATTATAACAAGGGTGGATAACTGGAGCATAGGAGGCTTTAAATGAAAACCAATCATGTTCTAGAAGTCAGTTTTGAGCACTTTCCCGCAAGTGTGGAGCTTGAGAATCATATCCTCGAGGGCATTGATGATTTCTCTCGCGTGAACCTTAGGAATAGTCGCATTTCGGTTTTCTTAAGGAGAGAGGGAATCGAGCGCTTTCATGTAGCAATTAAAGTATCTGCAAAAAGGCATATTTTCATAGGTAGGGCCCAAGGTAAAAGTCCGTTTACAGCATTTAAGCAGGCAAAACACAATGTTCTGAGACAGTTCTTTCGATCCAAGACAAAAAAAATAAGCCAGGCAAGAGGTTCGAACAATTGGTTAGGTGATCAAAGAGCAATGGCAACATGAGAGATTCGAAATGGTTTCAAGCGTGTATCAGGTCCTAATTCTCATAGCGCTGATAGCAGCAGTACTTTGGAATGGAGACTATTCCGTTGCTCGTGCCAGGTTGGATTTAAATGACAGTCCGGTCGATATTGACCAAAGCGACCCTTAGGGTCTCAGAGGAGGTTCACATGAAACATACCACCGGTTACAGAAAAAGGATTGATTGCTACATTTGCGGAAGAGCATTCAAGCCGTCACATAAATTCGTACGATTCTGCAATACTTGTAAAGAAGAGAGCACAGAGTATCGATTTGCTGAAACATGGGGCCTAGGAGGATCAGAAAATTTTCTATCGAAGATTAGCCATAGACAGTATGCCGTCACCGAAAAGGCAGCCTAAACCTCACCTGTAATCCGGACTTCGACCTTAGGAGTCCGGATTCATCAATATGCTCCTATCACGAGTAAAAGAAAACTCAGTTTCTCTTGTGAAGAGCCAAGTCGTGTGACTAAGGGAGAGAAGAATTATGAATCCACAGTGTGAAATAGATCGTTTATCCGAATTAGATATGGTGGACAATCGCCCTATTTATGCGTCACGTTTGTCTTGTAAAACAAAAGTCAACAAAGGTAGCATCTTAGCCCTAACTACGGAATCTGCTGAGAAACCTAACATACCGTCAGATGTTGATTTCTCCCAAAAGAATTGCTGGTTGAAAGAAAAGCAGTTCTGGAAAGAAAAACTCAGAGAATGGAAAAACTTAGATGGATTGCACATTGCAAAATGGAACCATACTTTCCCTGACTTTTATGATCTCAATATCCTAGAGAAAGAGATTGTCCGCCATGAAGAAGTTCTACAGGGCAAAAGGCTAGATTCCTGGTTCAATGCGTATCAAGATCATGTACATTTTCATTCAGGTCAAAGACTGCTCTTCTTTCGTATGAGCAAAGCAATAGAGAAGAGACTGATGGCTCCACTGAAAAAGGAGGCAGCGTAGATGCTACGACACTTTTATTTAAGGTTGGTATAATGAAAAAAAAGGAGAAAAATAGGTACCACGAAATCACCCTGGACGAACAGCCTTTCAAGGTCGAAGCAGGCCTGTCACTTCAGGAGATTTCAGAAAAG
Organism: uncultured Oligoflexia bacterium; assembly: GCA_964387255.1. Taxonomy (GTDB): domain Bacteria; phylum Bdellovibrionota; class UBA1018; order UBA1018; family CAUJDS01; genus CAYLWK01. Next base: position 59 of record CAYLWK010000046.1, on the reverse strand, counting down.
CTTGAGAAGATCACCAAGCAAAAAATCGGGTTGTAAGATATCAGAACCAAGACCTTCAC
>CAYLWK010000045.1:0-4496 GCA_964387255.1 uncultured Oligoflexia bacterium | reverse complement strand
GCGCACATTGTTGGACTGGTAGATTTTTGTGTGAAGTCAGGATTTTCTTTTGTTGCACTTGCTTTTGGTTTTCTGAGTGGCTTCTCTGACGCTGGTCGCGTTGATCAGGTTACGGCATTCGGACCCCGTCCGACTGCTACACTTAGTAATCAAGTACTGGCTGGATTAAGCACTGCTTCATTTCAAGTCGCTGAAGACATTCTGAGAGACGTGAGGAACCAAGCTTTGGAGTATATTGTTGTTCCCGCTGGTAAACCGATTTTCGTAGCGCTCACCCAACGATACAACATTAAACAGGGAGATAAAAAATAATGTATTTTCTGACTAGGACAAAAGAATCAAAAAATAAACAAAAAACAAAATCAATTATTTTCCTCCTGAGCTTTTCACTTTTTCATACTGGATGCGCCACTCATGGGAAAGACATTGCAGTGGGCATGGGGATTGGAGCGGGAGTTGGAGCTGCAGCAGGATATCAATTTATTCATCATGGCGAAAACAGAAAGAACGAAAGCAGAAACACAATCATGAGCTCGATCATCTTCGCTCTGGTTACTGGAGGTGTTCTCGCCTGGCACTATAATGAACTCGAAGAAATGAAAGTTGAACTTTCGGGCCAGTATGCTCGCTACCGTCTTTGTGATCCTGAAGAAAATCAGATTCAGTTTTCGAGAGAGCTAGGGGGCCCTAATTCGTCGAATAGCTGTAGTGTGCATCAGTTCGAAGCGAGTCAAGTAGAGGAAAGCACGATTTCTCTAGATGATCATACTAAATGGCAGTTCCCTCGCTTCAGAAAGCGCCTTTTAAATCCTGAAAGATCGAAAGACAGCATTTTGTCTCAACGATACCTTTGGGAAATCATTCAACCCGGTCAATTCGTCACTCGAAGCCAAAACCCAGAGTTTTTCAGCGTGCCTGAATCAAAAAATAAGAAAGTGAAGAGTCCTCATGAAAAAAATGAGTAGATCAGATAGTGCATGTTCCATAATTATCTTAGTGGTGCTGAGCTTTGTGACACCGTCATGTGGCACTCGTGATTATAGTTACCAAGAAAAAGAATCAAAGGATCATCAATCTAAAACAAAAGAAGCATCAAAGGACGAAAAAGATCGCACTTTTCCCAATATGAATTTAAAGGACCAAGAGTTTCTGAAAAATCGCACAAGAGAGAAAAACCAAAGTCTTTATGCCAGGGAAAATGAACAATCTTCTGGATGGACCTGGGAAGCCATGGAGTTCGTTGGGGTAAACCCGCAGACGGTCGATGCAATCCATGAATCACTTGCCGATACTTCTCAAGAAAGCACATTCGAGGCCATTGGGGCCACTGCGGTGCTGGGAGCTATTATTGGAATTATTGTAAAGGCGTCTGGGTCATCCGCATTTGGTGGGCCAGTGAACTCAGAAGCTAGTCATGCAGTATGGAACCGTCTGGATAGAATGAGAAAATCAGGGGGCCGATCAGCTTTCAATGGTGCGACTTTCAACCTAGGCTGCTTTGTTTTATTTCGTGGCCTTCACCCCCTTGCGCGTGAAGGTTTGTTTGGTCACGCACACAGCGCTCTATCGGCAGCCACTGCATTGGCGTTCAGTGCTTCAATTGCAGCATCAGCCAATACTGCTCGTGTGACTAGAGCGTTATTGGCACGAAAATCCTTTAAAAAATTCACCGGAGCCTCAGAACTTAAGAAAGATACCATTTTAAAAATCACAAACACTCTTTTTGTAGTGGGAGTGGGCTCTGGAGTGGGCTATCTTGTTTATCAAGGGCTACAACATTGAATTGATTGATTCGCACTCCACTCAAAACAAAAGCATCAAATTACTGTCATTTGACTGATAGCAAGACGGCAAAAAGCAGAACAAATCTTTTCCAAAGGAACCGGTGGCATAGCTCTTCCTCAGAACTAAGAGTGTCTCAAACAAAAACTCAATTGTGTACTTTAATACTCAAAATTCAAGAAGCCAACCAATTTGATCTTCTGATCAGAAAAAATCAAGAAAAACTGTTTTGAAAAAGTATTAAAAAACTCTTTTCAAAACAGGACACTCATTGATAATTCTCCCCCATGACCAATTCAATTCAGTTTAATAAAGATTATCCTAAAATCACAACCAGTGAGGCGATCTTCAAACGAGCGCAAAAACTCATCCCATGTCAAACTCAAATGCTTGCCAAGGGATATCAGCAGCACTCCAAAGGCGTCTGTCCGATTTATCTCGAACGAGGAAAAGGCTCTCATGTTTGGGATGTGGATGGAAATGAGTATTTAGATCTCACCATGGGAATGGGACCCATGTCGCTAGGATACTGCTACCCTCAGGTGGATCAAGCGGTCAAAGATCAGATCGAAAAAGGCATGAACTTTACACTGATTGACCCGATAGAAGTTGAAGTGGCAGAGCTAATCCATGAACTGATCCCAAACGCTAAAAAAATTCGATACTCAAAAGCAGGAGCTGATATCACGTCAGCGGCAGTTCGAACTGCACGCGCCTCTACGGGTCGAGATCAGGTCATTTGCTGTGGCTATCACGGATGGCATGACTGGTACATCGGCACCACCAATCGAAATCGTGGAATCCCCAAAGCCGTAAGAGAACTCACGACTAAGATTCCTTACAACGATATTGAAGCCTTAAAAAAAGCCCTCACTCCCGATACAGCGTGTTTTATTTTAGAACCTGTGGTGTTTGAAGAACCCAAGCCAGGCTACCTTGAAGAGGTTCAAAAACTTTGCAAGGCTAATGGCACCCTTTTAATTTTTGACGAGATCTGGACAGGATTTCGAATCGCTCTTGGCGGTGCTCAAGAGCATTATGGAATCAAGCCTGATCTTGCAACCTACTCTAAAGCGTGTGCAAACGGGCTTCCAATTGCCATCCTCACAGGAAAAGCAGACGTCATGAATGTCATGGAAGAGGATGACTTTTTCTTTTTCACAACGTTTGGAGGAGAAACTCTCTCTCTGGCTGCAACCAAGGCGACCCTCTTGGAGATGAAAGAAAAAGATGTCCCAACAAAAAGTGCTCAAAAATCTGCAAAACTTCGAGATGGATTTAATGCCATCGCACAGCAACTTGACATGACTTATGTTCGGTCCATTGGACTTGACTATCGAACCATGATCACGATCAGCACGGACCGTGGAAATCCACTGGAGCTTAAAACTCTCCTACAACAAGAATTGATCAAACGAGGTGTGCTTTGGACTGGATTTCATCATATCTCACACAGTCACACCGATGAAGAGATTCAATACGTTCTTGACGCTTATCAAGACGCCCTCCCTGTTTTGAAAAAAGCAGTGGATGAAAATACAGTCAAGACAATGCTCGTAGGAGAACCCGTTCATCCAGTATTTAGAAATCTAGGCATTGGACAGCACTAGCCCAAGTCTTTCCTCACCCAATTAAATAAAAATTTGATTGATCGCGCAGAAATTAGTAGAAACTGAGCGACGGGGGGGGGAAACCATTACGTGTTAGGTGGATGGATTTATTTAAAATGTGGCGGGATGGGCACTCGAACGTTTGAAGTGCTTCAAAAACGGGTGGTTTTTGTATTTATTTGCATCTGGTTGATGTCTCCTTTTCAGATCCTTTCAAGGGCCAATGCTCAAGAGCTAGAATCCTCTACTGACCAAAATGAACGTAGCTTGACGCCAGAGCAGACTCAAGAAGAGATTAAAACAGCACTGACGACTGCAATTCATCACGGAGATGCTGAAGCGATTTTAGAAATTCATAAAAATATCAAACCACTCAATACCGGAGACTTAGAGCTTTTTAATCATTTTCATGGCACTCCTCATAGGGCTTTTTTAAAGGCCTTTCTCAGAGAAGATCCTCGTTATGGTCGATGCTATTCTCGGCTAGCAGAGTCTCCAGAAGGACTCGCTGCGTTTTATGCCTTGATTGAACTGGGCGCCTTAAGAATGCCTCTTAGCATGAATCCTGCCTATGAACAAAGCGATCAAGCACTCGATGTCATTCGACAAGTTTGGGCGGAAATCAAAGTGGTCAGTGATAGAATCTCTTCACTTAAGGAAGACTTTGGGATGGATGTCACCTTTGAACTTAAGACTCGAGAGCAGCTGGTGAATCTTCTTTTTCGAATTTTGGACGATCATGGATCTATTCAGTTTATCATCCCCTACTCTCATTTCGCACTAAGCTTTAGAGATGATCTTCCGCTTGCTCATCCGATTTTTAATCGGGTTGTAAAAGACCTCCATTATTCCCCTTCGGATGAATTTACTTTTGCGTTGATCAAGCGTTTTTTGGACCTAGGCGCTGACCCATGGCTAGATTCTGTAGACACATTTCGGTTTGACTCAGTATTTCAGTCTATTGACTTTGCCATTAAGGAAGAAAATAGGAACATAGAGAACCTCGAATTAATTAATGAAGATAGACTTCATCATAACAAGCATGCCATTGAAGAAGCCCAAGAAAGGATCGCTCCTGCATGTTTCTGGTAAATTACAGCTTGA
>CAYLWK010000044.1:0-2933 GCA_964387255.1 uncultured Oligoflexia bacterium | reverse complement strand
CTTAAGTCCAGAATGTAACCCAATGGTGAAAGCAAATATGCATCCATTCGCATGCCAAGCTGCTCGAATCGCGATTTGCGCTGACCAACAGGATCAGTTCTTGCCAGTGTATGAGACTTTTTTTGAAAACCAGCAGTCACTCAATGAAGCGATGTTGATGGATGAAGCAGTGAAAGCTGGACTTAGCCGCGAGTCGCTTGAGTCCTGCGTGGCGTCAGAATCGACTAAAAACCAGCTCAATGCTGAAATTCAACTTGGAAATGATCTACCGATTCGAGCCACGCCCACGTTTTACATCAATGGTCACAAAGCTGAGGGGGTGACTCCCACCCAAGTTTGGATGAAATTAATCAAGCATTTTTTAAAAAATGAGTCTTAGAAATCCCTAAAGCTTGAGGCGTAAAGTGATCCTTTGGAAGCCACTTTGACTTCGATGGGTTGACCTAGACTTTTGTTTTAAATCTGAGTTACACCTAGGGGTGAGATGACACTAGCACCCTATTTAATAGATACGCACTGCCATTTAGATTTTAACCATGATGAAAAATCAGTTTCTGAACTTGTGAAAGAAGCGAAGGCTTCAGGAGTCGGCAAACTCATTACTATCAACACTGAAATGGAATTGATTGAAAAGGTGCAATCCATTTCAGAACAGTACCCTAATGTTTACCATACCATCGGCGTGCATCCTCATGACGTATCCAAGATGAAACCCGGCGCGGTCACTGACCTAGAAAAAGCGGCCCAACACGAAAAATGCGTTGCCATTGGTGAGATCGGCTTGGACTACTATTATGAAAATTCCCCTAAAGACATCCAAAAGCAAAAATTGAAGGAGCAGCTGGATTTAGCACTCAAATGTGAACTGCCTGTCGTGATTCATACACGAGATGCCGAGCAAGACACTTTGGATTTACTCACGCCTTATGCAAAATCCGTCCGAGGACGCCCGCTTGGCGTGATTCACTGTTTTACCGCGAGTGAGGCTTTCGGGCATAAGTGCATTCAGCTTGGGTTTTATATTTCATTTTCGGGAATCTTAACCTTTAAAAAAGCCGCTGACTTAAGAGTAGCCGCACAAAATTACCCTCTCAATCGCCTTCTAGTGGAAACGGATTCTCCCTTTTTGGCACCTGAACCCTACCGAGGTAAACGCTGTGAACCCTTCATGGTGGTTCAAACGGCTAAAATGCTTGCCAAAATCCGAGCGCAATCGTTTGAGGAAATCCAACACGCCACAACCAAAAATGCCGAAAATCTCTTTAAAATCTGATTTTTTTTATAGAGAATTCTTGAATTTTACTGGATTCCCCTTTATGACAAGTCTCTCATGAGTACGCATCAACCCCACCCATCCAGTCAGTCGCCGTCAACCTCTAAGTCCTCGGGGGCTTCGAAGCCTCAGTTCATACGGGATATTCAGGAAGGAGATTCTGTAAAGACCTCCTTTCTTGTAAAGCATAGTGCCATTTTGGTGGGCAAAACAGGAAAGCCTTATTTAAATTTGGTGTTTATTGATCGAACTGGAGAAGTGGAAGCGCGTGCTTGGGATCAAGTTCCTGAAGTAGCCAATCAAGCCGTGAAAGACGCTTACGTACGAGTGGAAGGCAAGTGCAAGCTTTATCAGGGCCGTAAGCAAATTACGGTGAAAAAAGTACAATTACTCCGAGATGAGGAAGTGAACGAAGCGGACTTTAAAGTCGATGTTGGCGTTGACAGTGAGTCACTCTATAGAAAGCTTGTTGAGTACATTGAGTCGATGGAGGATGTTCACTACCAAGCGCTCGCAAAAGAAATCTTGATCAATGACGAGGACGTCGTGACCCGACTCAAAAAAGCTCCAGCTGCGAAGTCACTTCATCACGCTTACCCAGGAGGGTTGATCGAACACATTGTTTCCATCACGGGACTCCTTGACGGACTTTCGAGTCACTATGGCAAACAAGTGAACCGAGATTTACTTTTTCTAGGTGGTTTTTTTCATGACATTGCAAAGCTTTGGGAGCTTACTTATCAGAAAACCACGGATTACACTGACGAAGGCAGACTGATTGGACACTTGGTCATGGGGGTTGAGTTGATGACTGAGAAAATCAAACACCTCAATGAAACCCACTTTAAAGACGATCCTTTTCCAAAAGATAAAGCACTTTTTGTAAAACATGTGGTCTTAGCTCATCATGGTCGGCTAGAGTATGGATCGCCAAAAACTCCGCAACTAATTGAAGCATTGATCGTGCATGCCATTGATGATCTTGATTCAAAAATCAATGCGATGCGAGTTTTTATTGAACAAGATTTAAACCCAGGGCATTGGACCAATTTAAACCGTCAGTTTGAGCGGTTTTTTTATAAAACGCCGTGGGTTTTAGAAAACGCGATTTCGAAGTCAGATTACTCGTCTTAGACTTCACAGTTATTGAGCCCATTTATCCACGCTTTTTTCAAAAAGCTCTCCGTTAGGCCTTGGACCTTGGAGACGATCAAAGCTAGGAATCAACTGATCTCTGAAAAAGGGATAGAACGGATGATCTGTTCCATAGGCCTCAACGGCAGCCTTCCACCCTGTGTGCCATGCTTGGGTAAATGAGTCTTCTCTCACCGTCCAATCATTAAGTCTTCGCCCACCTGCATTGATGCCATCAGGTGTGAAATAAAACGAAGCTTCTGTCATATACTTTTGAATGAACTCATTTGCGTAGCGTGTTTCGATCCCTGTTTTCAGCATTTGATAGGCAAAGGTCATGGAAAAGCCTGTCCACCAACTAATCATGCCTCGGTTGTCTTCACAGAGATTTCCATTGGCACATTGGGCTCCTGGAGTGGCGCCTACAAAAAGCGGATGTCTTAAGTCGTCAAAGATGGTTTCTAGTCCATAAACACCATAGGTTACCTTATGCTCGTCGATTCCTCGGCTACAATAGGCGCCCCCT
>CAYLWK010000043.1:0-2837 GCA_964387255.1 uncultured Oligoflexia bacterium | reverse complement strand
ATTGAATTTGAAACAAATTGTTTTTTATTTCTAGAGGAGAAAATTCTTTACTTTGATAGAGCAAAAAAAACTTTTCAAAAACTAAAAAGCAAAGCTGAATTTTTGAACTTTTGCATGAGAATTCTCAATCAAAATAAAGAAATTGTAAAAACACTGAGCTTCGAAGTGGAAGCTCTAGAGGATCAGCTTTTTGACCGTACTTATACAAAACGATTTATTGACGACTGGTTTGACCTAAGAAATGAATTCTCCAAAATAGAACGTTATACCAAACGATTAATTGAAGTTTTTCAGGATTTTTTTAAATTTAAAAAACAAGGCGATAAACTGAAAAAAAGTGAATTCGGAGAGATTAACGCCTCCATTCAGTATTCCCAAGCGATGGTTCGTGATGAGCTCTCTCGACTGGACACGCTTCATCACTACTATCTTTCAATTAAAGGAGATCGACTCAATCGCAGTATATATTTACTTACCGTGATTTCGGGAGTCTTTTTACCTCTTAACTTAGTCGTAGGTTTTTTTGGAATGAATACCGAAAATCTGTATTTTAAAGATGAGCCCATGGGTACGACTTACGTCTTTTACATTCTTTCTTCGATTATTGTGGTACTAATTTGCTTCCTACCCTTATTACGATTCCTTGACAGACTGATTTTAAATCGATTCTTTGGAAATGCGACGATTTATCAGAAGCTCAATGGTAAGATGAAAAAAATCTCTGATTCTTTTAAGGTGGATTGAGTCTCTTATCTCTTACTTAGCGCTACTCTGACTAGCTAGAGGTATCCTAATTTTCCTAGGATTTGTGCCATGTGGCAATGTGTGTATTTTCAAAGGATCACAAAGTAATCTTGAACCATCATGGATACTGACTTTCGTAAACACAAAAAACACTCAAGTTTTAAGCTTAAAAAAAGGGGTTGGCTTCAATTATGCAGGTACTCAGACTGAGAGAAAAATTGTTAACTCTTCGTAACTTGAGAGATTAAAAAATGTCTATTTTTTATACAGCTGAAAGGCTAATGGATATCACGGGGTAAGAAGGAGCACTAGAATTGTGAAACTAAAGAATCCGATTCCAGTCAGAACCATTTTCCGTTTTTCCAGTGGTCTGATCTTTACGAAAGCATTTATTTTTTCAGTATTTACTGCTTTATTTCTATCTTTTCCAACAAACGGACAAGACCTCTCTGAATGCCATCCTAAAACAGTTGAAATTCCAAAAGTCGAAAATCCACTCAAGGAGGACCCCCTTGGCAAATTTAACTTTGAGGAAGACCCAGCTGGTGCACATAGCTTTGCCTATGTTCATTCTAATGAAGTCAATGCTCATCTGTTTGAATCTTATTTCCCCGAGGAACCTTCTGCCTTAATCACAGTTGGCACACTTCGAGGATTGAATAACGCTTCAAGCGGAAAAGTTTCAGAGCTTGTCCTACTTGACTTTAACGAAGGTGTCGTTCGTTTTAATCGAATTAATTTGCAGTTAATCCGGATGGCAGAAGATCGAATCCAGTATATGGCATTTCTTTTCACCGGAAAGAGTCACCCCGAATTGGAAGAAAAGGTTCGAAAAGGTGAAATAACAACGTTTGAATTCATCCGAGCATTAATTGCCCCGTTAAAAGCAAAGTTTTACAAAAATTTGGAAGATCCAGAATCTAAATCGTATACAGGTATTGATTTAGTCAAAAGATGGAGAGACCTTGGTGTTAAGATTTCAGACGCCGATGAAGCTCGCATGCGAGAAATAGGAGAGAGTGATAAAAGACATATTGAATACTTCATGTTTCGAAAAACATATTACTTAGAGACACAGAATAACGTAGACCAGTTTAGCAATCATATATTTGGAAACGATCAACGGTTTGAAATAATAAAAAAAATGGAGCGAGAGGGTCGAATTCACGTCCTAACAGGAGACTTACTAGGTACAAAGGCACTGTCTTCAATTGGAAAAGAATTTAGAAAACACAACATTGAAGTAGGCGTACTGGATGTATCGAATGTTCCTGGATATTTCACAAATTGGGAACCATCGCCTGACTGGTATTGGCAAAAGCTTAAAGCAAACCTTGAGAAGCTTCCTTTTCACAAGAATGGAAAAATTCATTTTACGAATCATAACAACTACATTGCTGCTGATAGAGAAGCCGGAAAGTCGGAAGACGGTTGGTACTACTTTTCGCTAAGCGCAAGCAAAGTATACATCTTAGATAGAATTTTTTCAAAGATGACAAAGAAACCTAGCGACTACAGTGATCCTGAGATACTTTCATATTATGGACTAATGCAAAAACTTTTAGATGAAGAATTTAATCCAACCAAAAACGGTGCCAAGCTAATTTTTGGTCTTTAATTTTTTAGCAGAAGTGACTGCTAAAAAACAATGTCAACGTTAAGGACAGAAATATAATTAAAGCGTACCATGCACATATCAAGATATTTTTACCACTCTCTGCTCATTTTACCTCTACTACAATCTGCAATCAGTTTTTCACTTGCTCGAGATATTTTTAATCCTAATGAGCTGATTCAGCCTGATTTTTTCTCTAACTCTTCTCCCGCTTTTCAAAATTATTGCTCAACACCTTCGACCCAAAAGAGTTTTCATAACAAAGAAAATGGTTGCCCGAAGTGGATCTATAAAGACTTGCCTCTCTGTCCAAGTTCAGGAGTTACTATGCTTTCTGATGACTATCCCGCGATTGCCCATGTTCTACCTGGAAGGCCCGTTGATCCGATCCCCTTAAAAGAGCAAATTTACAAGTCTACCGACTATAGTCGAGAAGAAAATTGGTCAAGACAGGCGAAAAATTTTCATCTTTTTTTTG
>CAYLWK010000042.1:0-3212 GCA_964387255.1 uncultured Oligoflexia bacterium | reverse complement strand
ATGACGCGTTTCGTGTTGAAAAGTTCTCGTCGAAGTTCATTGGCTGCAAACTCACCAATCTTAGGATCAGTCAGTGGAGTGTCATTCCAAAAATCGAACACGACAATTCGCTTTTTAGGCTGGCCCATTTGCTCAACGCGCGCGGTGGGTGAGCTTTGACCGGATTGTTTGGAGTAGTAAAAACTCTCTGGCTCCGGGTCATAGTACTTTTCTGAACGTTCAAACTTCTCTGTTCGAGCGCACCCTAAGGTTTGAATGACGATTCCCCCAATCAGTACTCCTTTAAAAAACAGCTTGGTCCACTGTCCCATCATTCCCCCTTCGCCTCTCAAATGCCTTTCTATCGTAGCATTCCAATTTTCTTCAAGTTTGATCTACCCACTCGTCAAGATTGCACCAGCAAAAAAAAAGCCTTATTGCACCTCTACCTCAATTCGGTTTTCATCAATCCCTTTAAGTAAAAAATAACCTGGCTCCAAGGGAAGATTCACGAGCACCTGGCTTAATTCGTTCGTCGCAACCACCGTGTTTAAACTCAAAAGCGCCTTTCCTCGAGCGAGCTGTTTCACTTGAACCAAACTTCCCTCTGGAAGCTCATCTTCGATCTTCGAACGAATCCGATGATATTGTTTAAAATCTTTCACGCCCTGAATGGAGACTAGAATCTCTTTTTTCTGACTTCGGACAATGGCAGGCGCTCGGTCCACCATCGCTGCTTGCTCTAAACCCGATTCAGCTGCAAGAGCGCACTGATCAAGGCCACTCCCAGCCATTGCTAGAAAGCTAAAACCAAACACACTGAAGCAGCTTCCGAAAACTTTTTGAACCTTCATTCTAACTGCTGACTTGCATCCTATCATCGACAACCATCTCCTTCATTCAAGCCATCCCTTCGTCTGTTCATCAGACCCAAACAAAGGAACTCTTCTTAGTTTATCACGTCCAAGATCCAGTGGTAGAAACGTTTTACTCTAGTTTCACCGAAACTCAACCACATCTTTGCCAAAGATTTGACGCATCGATCCTGCCAGCTTCGGAGTGCCACTTGCTTTAAAGCTCTCAGGTAGGATGAGCTTAGTCTTATAGTGCTGAGCTTCAAACATGAGCGTGACAGGGCAATTGCCACGATTTTGAATTAATGCTTTTTTAAGGTCTCGCAACTGATCTACTGAAATCTCCTCAGGATGAAGCCGAACCGTGATTTCTTGAGCTCTCCCCTCATGCGCTTGTTTTGCAGGTTCAATTCTTTTAGCTAATAGCTTCACTTGCTCATCTCGTGTCTCAATCTCTCCACTAATGATCACAGGCTCCGCTTCAATTAAGCTTTGACGAATGACTTCCTGAAACTCTGAAAAAGGGTCTGGAAAAAAAATGACTTCAATCTTCCCTTTTAGATCCTCAAGCTGTGTGAAAGCCATTCGAGTGCCTTTTTTAGTCACAATCTCTTTATTTTCAGTAATAAGCCCTGCAAGCTGAACTTCCTTTCGCTTCGGACGAAAGTATCTTCCATTAAACTCTTGAGGAGCTGCTTCCTTAGGCTGTTGAGCCTGCTTTTCAGCAAAATCTCTCACCGCTTGAGTGTTCCACCCTAGCCAGTCTTCACAGATTTTTTGCCAATGATCCATCGGATGCCCAGAAACAAAAAAACCCACCACTTGCTTTTCTTGAATCAATTTCTTTGAAAGTGGCCAATCCGCAACCTCTTGAAATAACGCATGAGACGGGGTCACAAGCTTGATTTCTTCGGCATCAAATGAATCAAAAAGTGACGACTGCCCTAATTCGCGCTCTGCTTGTTCATCGGCAGCATGCTCGATGAGCTTTTCAAGTGATGCAAATAAACTAGCCCGATTCGTCTCAGCCACTTGATCAAACGCACCTGAAAGCGTGAGCGCCTCCATGACCTTTTTATTCACTTTTCGAGTGGAAACTCGTTTGCAAAAATCTAAAACATTTTGAAAAGGCTCTTTCTCTCGAGCTTCTAAAATCGAATCCACCGCAGCTCCACCCACACCCTTAATGGCTTCCAATCCAAACCGAACAGCTTTAATCGTCTTCCCTGCACCTACTCCACCCGGATACTCTGGATGGTCTGAATCGAGCGTTTCCACACTAAACTGTCTCTGGGAGGCATTGACATTTGGAGGCAAAACTAAAATGGCATGAGCGCGTGCATCATTAATATACTTCGTGATTTTATCTGTATTATTAATCTCAGTCGTCATCAGTGCCGCCATAAACTCAGCGGTGTAATAAGTCTTTAGATAAGCAGTTTGATAGGTGAGCACAGCATAAGCAGCAGAGTGAGATTTATTAAATCCATACTCAGCAAACTTTGCCATCAGGTCGTAAATCATTTCAGCTTTCTCAGTCGGTAATTGTTTCTTTTTAGCGCCTTCTAAGAAAATTTCTCGATGGCGAGCCATTTCATCTATCTTCTTTTTCCCCATCGCTCGACGAAGCATATCCGCTTGCCCTAAAGAGTATCCTGCGAGCTCTCGAGCGATTTGCATGACTTGCTCTTGATATAAAATAACACCATAGGTGTCTTTTAGGATTGGCTCCAATAAATCAAGCTCATATTCAATGGGTTTTCGTCCATGCTTACGATCAATAAAATCATCCACCATCCCAGAACCTAACGGTCCTGGTCGATAAAGAGCATTGATCGCAGTGAGGTCTTCAATCGAGTTCGGCTGAAGTCGTGTGCAAAGATCTTTCATCCCTGAACTCTCCACCTGAAACACCCCATCCGTATCTCCAGAGCCAATCAATCGAAAGACTCCTGAGTCTTCATAAGGAATCTTTTCGATCTCAAATGTTTCCTCTTTGGAGCCAGGTTCAGCGTTGGCTCTTACCAGTTGAACTGCTTGGTCAATCACTGTGAGTGTTTTAAGGCCTAAAAAATCAAATTTCACTAACCCAATCCGCTCAGCAAAGTCCTTATCAAACTGAGTGACCACGGACCCCTCTGAGCCCTTAAACAGCGGACTGTATTTCACAACAGGCTCTTCTGTAATGATCACACCCGCTGCATGGACGCCTGCGTTTCGCGAAAGACCTTCTAGTTTTAATGAATAGTCAATCACTTTTGCAATCTTTGGATCTGAATCGACGAGATCACGAAGTTGAGGTTCTTTTTCAAGTGCCGATTTAATTTTAATATTCAGCTCATTGGGCATGAGCTTTGTAATACGATCTGACTCAGCAAA
>CAYLWK010000041.1:0-4989 GCA_964387255.1 uncultured Oligoflexia bacterium | reverse complement strand
ATTGATTTGGGACTTTGGACTCAATCAGGTCCATTTCATCGAGTCATGAATTGGGCGTCCTCCGTAGAGCCTCGTCAGCTGATGATGCCAGTGGATACACACATTGGAAGACTCTCTCGATTGATCGGTCTGACTCAAAGAAAAACCATGAATTGGCAAGCAACAGTTCAGATAACTCAGGCAATGCGTCAAATCTCAGAACATGATCCGGTTGAATTTGATTTTTCACTTTGTCGACTTGGGATTACTTCATTTTGTCAGAATCGGTTTGTCCATCAAATCTGTTCAAGCTGCGAATTACAACCCGTTTGTGTGCTTGGATCTAATTCATCGTCTCAGACGTTACCGATGAAAGGTGGCTCAGATTTAAGTCTATCCACAGGTACTCAAATCAGCTATACCCCGGCTAAGGAAACAACGTAAGGAGACACTGAGAGCATGAAGCACGTGATTGTGACTGGTGGGGCAGGATTTATTGGTTCTCACTTGTGTGAGGCACTTTTAGAAAAAGGCTATGCAGTCACCGCTATCGACAATCTTTGTACGGGTTCTAAGAAAAATATTGAGAAACTTGAACAGTCTTCTTCTTCATTTAATTGGATTGAAGCGGATGTATCGTTGCCCTTGCCCATTGATCAAATTCGATTTTTAGATTCTTATGGACTTGATGGAATCTTTCATTTTGCTTGTCCCGCGAGTCCGGTTGATTTTGAAAAAATTCCATTTGAGATCTTAAAGGTAGATTCTTATGGCACTTTTCACACAGTTGAGCTTGCACTAAATTATAACGCCAAATATTTGCTAGCATCGACTTCTGAGATCTATGGTGATCCGTTAGTGCACCCCCAGAAAGAGACTTATTTTGGTAATGTTAATATCAATGGACCCAGGGCTTGCTATGATGAAACTAAACGATTCGCCGAAGCCTTAGTTTGGTCTGCTATTCAAGGACAGGGAAGATGGAATGGCAAGTCCTATCAACCGCTTGATGGTAGAATTGTAAGAATCTTTAATACTTATGGGCCAAGGATGCGATTGGATGATGGGAGAGTGGTCCCAGATTTCTGCCGATTGGCACTCCAAGGAAAACCGTTGCGGATCTATGGAGACGGAAGGCAAACTCGCAGCTTTTGCTATGTCTCCGACCTTGTTAGAGGTATTCTCAAACTTTATGACTCAAATTACCGTAACCCAGTCAACCTCGGGAATGATCAAGAGCGTTCCATTTTAGATTTTGCAAAAACAGTGATTGGGTTAACCCAGAGCAAATCAGAAATTCAAAATTTAAAGCCGCGTGCTGATGACCCACAAAAAAGATGCCCTGACATCTCGCGAGCAAAAGAAACTTTGGGTTGGCACCCCGAGATTTCTTTGGAAGAAGGACTCAAGTCAAGCATCGACTATTTTAAATCAGTGCTTTAAAGGGACAGGATGAAAGTAGCAGTCGCACATGATTGGCTCACGGGCATGCGAGGTGGGGAGCAAGTTTTAGAAGCTATTCTAGACTTATTTCCTGAAGCGGATGTATTCACACTGATTTGTGATCGTTCAAAGATTTCCTCAAGAATTAAAAGTCACTCTATTCAAACTTCTTGGATGCAGTGGTTGCCTGGAGTTTTTAAAAACTATCCAAAATTTCTTCCGATCATGCCTAAAGCAGTCCGATCGCTGGATGTAAGAGGCTATGATTTAATTATTTCTTCCTCTCATTGCGTCATTAAAGCAGTGAAAAAGGATAGAGACACAGTCCATGTCAGTTATGTTCACGCTCCAATGAGATATATTTGGGATCGTTATGAAGATTACTTTGGCAAAGACGTTGCATCAGCCGCGACACAATGGGTTGGGAAGACGATCCGAAAATCAATGCAAGAATGGGATCGCCGCTGGAGTCAAAGTGATCAAGTGGACCGCCTGATTGCCAACAGTCGATTCATTAAACAAAAGATTAATGAACACTATGGCAGGGATGCGAAAGTGATCCATCCTTTTGTCAACGTCAAAGAATTTGATTTCTTACCTCGAGATCGTAGAAGTGGGTATTACATGATAGTGAGCGCTTTGGTGCCCTATAAGCGTATTGATCTTGCCGTTCAAGCCTTTAATGAGCTCAAGCTTCCACTCAAGGTGATTGGAAAAGGGTCTGAGCTTGAAAAGTTAGAATGGAAGGCCGACCACCACATTGAGTTTTTGGGGTATCAAGAGCGTGAAACTATTTTATCTCTGATGAGAGATGCACGAGCATTTGTTTTTCCGGGAAAAGAAGACTTCGGGATCACTCCTTTGGAATCCATGGCATGCGGGGTTCCGGTGATTGCTTTCGGTGAAGGAGGTGCTTTAGATACAGTTGTTGATGGAAAAACAGGAATCTATTTTAAACCTCAGACAGTTTCAGCATTAAAAGAAGCAATCATTCAAATGGAAAGATCCTATCGAGAGTTCGAAGCGACTCAATGCCGTGATCATGCATTGACATTCACCTGCCATGACTTCCAAAAGCAGTTTTTAAATGAAATCAAGATGGCATTTGAAGAAAAAGGACGAATGACTGAAGAGATACGAGCACGCCTTAGTCTTTTTAGTTCGGAATCTGTACAATCCGCTTCATCTCATCTAAACGAGTCTGAATCTGAGCAGGATCCAAATGAAGCAAACGATTCAATCCAAAATCCTCCACAGTAAAGCTTGCTAAAACACAACCTGCTAAAACAGCATTGCGAAGAATTTTTTCTCTTTGTTTTTCGTTGTGAATCAATAGATCTCGATCTGCAAGAGACTGGGCAATGTATCCCATAAGAGCCCCTGCAAAACTGTCTCCTGCACCTGTGGGGTCTATGACTCGCGCAATTGGAAAGGCTGGCATCATAAAAGTGCCAGATGACGTGAAAAGCGAAGCGCCATATTCACCTCGTTTGATCAATACAATCGAAGGTCCCATGTTGCGAATGATATCTGCTGCTTGGATAATATTGTCTTGCTCAGAAAGAAGTTTTGCTTCACCTTCATTGATTGACAAGATGTCAACTTTATTCAGAACTTTTTTGAGCTCTTGATGCTTTCCAGTAATCCAAAAATTCATTGTGTCCAAGGCAATGACCTGTGGGTTCTCCATTTGATTTAAAACTTCAAGTTGAAGTTCAGGGTCAATATTGCCTAAGAAAAGATACGGAGAGGCACTTGCATCTGGGGAGATTTTTGGTTTAAACGTTTCAAAAACATTTAAGCTTGTTGAGAGCGTCTTAGCTTCTAAGTCAGACCCATATTCACCTACCCAATGGAAGGTTTTTCCTTTTGCAATCTCGACTTGGGAAATATCGATTTCCTTGCTTTCTAAAGTCTCCAGATGGCTTTTCGGAAAATCTTCACCTACAACTGCAACAATCTTAACAGGCGAAAAAAAAGATGCTGCGACTGAAAAATAATTAGCTGAACCTCCAACCACTTGTTCTGCTTTTCCCGCAGGAGTGCGAAGGGAGTCAAAGGCCATGGAACCAACTGTCAAAATCGAATTTTGTGAAACGCTCATGATTTGAAACTTATGGAGGTTCGTTAAAAGTGTCAATAACTGAATTGGAAGTGATCCTTTGTTTTTCTATTTATCGTCTGTTTTTTTTCGGGCTTTGGAAGTCCTGAGAGCGTCTTGGTGAGATCGTCTAACTCTTGCCAATGGTTGAGTCTTCGGCTCCATAAAAAAGCTGAAGGCAGCTTGGCTTCTGAGTTTCGTTGAAAGTAGTGAGTCTTGCCAAAAGTGCCCTCTGTGATGACAATCCACTGAAAAGTCTGATCTACCCAAAAGGTGTGTGGGTCCAGGTTTTGAAGGGGAAGACTTTTTTGAAGCTTATGAATCCGATTGATATCTTGAATGGCTAAAAATTGATGTTTTTCGAGGACTGTTTTCCAAAGCAAGATTGAGGGAGGGTTTTCATTGAGGTAGTGCTCAATCGTTTTTTTCTGAGTGAGGCTGTGAAGTTCACAGGCAAACCACCATAGAAGAATGAGTGTTGCGAGCCAGACAAAGATTTCTGTGCTTGTTTTTTTTAAGCGAAAAGACTTCGAAAATTTTGGAGCACAGCCTTTATCAAAGAAATCCAACCAGCGAGTAATAGACTGAGTGTGGTTAACCATAATAAGCTTTCAAAAAAGAGATTTCCGGTAGAATTCATCTGCATGAGGCCTTCTCCATTCGAATTTGATTGTCGATTGGGGTTTCTGAACCTTTAAAGTAGCCGCAGAGGCGAGTTTTCTGTCTTGAATTTCAAGATGCGGTTCAGATGTGTCTCGTTGTCCTTGTTTTGGGCCATATAGATCTTCACTGAATTTCCAAGGGAAACGGGGCCAGTGGGTTGCTTGATAGACCCGGCGAGTGGCTTTCCAGAGCTTTTTTAAAGCTTTTTGTTGATGACGAAGTGACCGATTGATCTGAATCAATGCTTGAGCTTTAGCGTGAGTGTGTGGCTGGTAGTAAAAAATAAGAATCTGAGTCCGGTGAAATGCGATAGGAATCTCAAATAAACGAACAAGCTCATCAATGGCTTTGAGTTTTAATGTTGCTTGGTGAACAGTTTTATCTAAGTTGTGAAGTGTCTTTACTTTTTCATTCCACAAAATGGCAAGTTGAAGTGAATAGAGGCCACTGCTTGCCCAAAGCATCAAAAATAGACCAAATAAGATTTTCATTGGAAACTCACAGTGGGAGACTGAATGTAGTGAGGACAGCGACGAGAAAAAACAATTTTTTCTCCAAATTGATTCATGCGAGCGGATTTGAAACACCTTTCATTCAGTTGAAGTTTTCTCCAAAAATGAGCGGTCAAGCTCAAGCAAGCACTCATGAAACAACACCAAACTAGGATAGTTGTGATCGCTTCCAGCATGACCTGGCCGTTGCAATTAAAGCTTTTCAATTCGATCCCTGACTTCTGAAAATTTATTTTTGACCTGGGTGCCAACCGATCGCACGATGACAAGGGAAGCAATAGCAATCAAAAC
>CAYLWK010000040.1:0-6310 GCA_964387255.1 uncultured Oligoflexia bacterium | reverse complement strand
CTTCACTGATTTAGGTTTCCAAACCGCATCAAGCTCAAGCTGTGGAAGCCCTTGATGTAAAAACTTTAAATCCAAACTTGCTACCAACTCGCCAGCAACCTCAATATCAAACCTTCTGGAGTTATTAAACTCTCCTAGATCACTCCATTCAACACCGCGCCTGCGACAAAGGGCCTTGAATGCTTCCATCTTTTCTGGTGGCACTGCTAGCGTCATTCTCTCTTGAGACTCGCTAATCACTAGTTCATAGGGCTTTAATCCAGGATACTTTGTCTTTGCCAACGCAACGTCAATTCGGGCTCCGCCACTGAGCTCAGCTAACTCACCAACAGACGATGAGAGCCCACCAGCTCCATTGTCCGTTAAAGTTCGATACAGTCCATGATCTCTTGCTTCTAACAAAAAGTCTGTCACACGCTTCTGAGTAATAGGATCACCAAGCTGAACGGCTGATGTTGGAGAGCTCTCATCTAATGCCAAAGAGGAAAAAGTGGCACCATGGATTCCATCCTTACCAATTCGCCCCCCAATCATCACGACTCGGTCACCATTTTGAATATTTTTTTCATGATTCAAAAAACCCGCAGATTTTTTTGGTAAGATTCCGCCGGTACCACAATAAATAAGAGGTTTTCCCAAATAGCGATCATCAAAAACCAAAGCGCCATTCACTGTTGGAATACCACTTTGATTTCCTCCATCCTCAACACCTTTTCGAACACCATCCAGGATGCGTCTTGGATGCATCAATCGATCTGGAAGGGGTTGAGCATAATCAGGCGGGGCTACACAAAAAACATCGGTATTAAATATTGGCTTTGCCCCTCTACCACAGCCTAAAATATCTCGATTCACTCCAACAATCCCTGTCAAAGCACCACCATAAGGATCGAGGGCCGACGGAGAATTATGTGTTTCCACTTTGATGCACACAGCATCCTGATCATCAAAAGAGATAATCCCAGCATTGTCACTAAATACGGACAAAAGCCACGGTTTACGTAGGCGCTTAGTCGTTCCAGCAATCGTGGTCTTAAACAGCGAGTCGATCTCAGCTGGAATCTTGGGCTCTACGGGAGCTTCTAAACTTCCCTTTTCCTGATAAGAAATTTTGGCATTGAAGATTTTATGCTTACAATGTTCAGACCAAGTTTGAGCAAGAATCTCCATCTCAACATCTGTCGGAAATTCAGTCAGCCCTTTATTTCTCCTAAATGCTTTCACTTTTGAATTTGAAAAATACTGTTGAATTGCTTTCATTTCATTTAAATTCAGCGCCCACAGATTCTGCTTACTCATCCTTGTTAAAGCTTCATCATCCATCTGACTGAGATCAAATCCTTTCGGCTTCATTTTACCAACTTTTGATCTGCGACGAAAACTTAGCTGAACACTCTCTGGATGGAATCGCTCATTGAGTCGGAGTTCAGAGGAAGGCAATACAGTCCAAGATTGAATAAGCTCATTAGAAATTACCTCAGTTGCAATCCACTCTAAATCATCATCTTTGATTTCCGGACCTTCCAATAAAAAGAGAGAACCGGTCGATGCTTGAACCTCAAGCGACGGCCTTTGTAATACAATCTCAATCGCTTCTTTAGTTGTTTTTCCGACATTATCGGTCACGCCTGTGCGGAACCGCCTTTCAATGCCCCAAAAATTTCCGGACCGATGAGGCGCCGCCTCAAAAAGATCCATAACCCCACCGTGCCTTCCAGAAGTTGATGGGATTAAATCCCCTGTAAAAAGCCAGTTCAATACCGGGTCATAAAAAATTTCAGTAATGGCTGGAATGGTTTCTTCACGTGAGGCACCCACATCAAGCCAATAAACATCTAAAAAACGAGCCCACCGAATTTTTTCTCGTAATTTTGGACGAGCAAGCTCAATCTTTCTCAGGAAATGCTCCGCTTTCGGATCTTGAAATTCGGGACGAACTGCAACTTCAACTCGGACGAACACAATGCCTCCTTTGCCCTCTCACTTCATTGACTGTAAGAATGTACGCACCAGATAAAACCCACTCAATGGTCTTTGGGTAAAGCTCATGCTCGACCTTTAGCCCAGCATTTTCCACTTCCTCGTGTGATTTGCACTCTTGTATGGAAAAAGCTTCTTGAGCACAGATCGGTCCTTGATCCACTCCCTCCTCAACTAAATGAACTGTCACTCCAGTGACTTTAGCACCATAATTAAATGCCTTTTGATAACTATGGAGTCCTGGAAAAGCTGGTAAAAGCGAAGGATGAATATTTAAAATCCTAGAAACCTCATGCTTCGGTTCTTGAAACTTTTGTATTAACCAAGAAGACAGAATCTTAAAATAACCCGCTAAGACAAGATAGTCTGGACGATACATTTCCAATACCGACCAAATTCGCTTATCGAAAGTCTGACGAGATTCCGTGGGATCTTTTTCCAAACACTCTACCGGAAGGCCAAACGATTTTGCCTTCCCGATCACTTCAGCATCTGTACGATCAGAAAAAAGAACCACTGGAGTATGTGTCAGTCTCTTTTCTTGATATGCCTTCATAATGGCCTCAAAATTACTTCCTCGACCAGAAGAAAAAATAGCAAAGCGTTTTGAATGCTCATTCGTCCTAGTCAACTGATCTCCCCCCGATATCTTTCCTGAACTGCATTCCTTCAAATTCTATTTCACTTAGGCTTTGATAAGCCTTTTGTCTTGCTTCTTGAAGGGTTGAGTCTACACCAAGGGCTCCAAGCACTCTTCCTCCTGAAACCACTGGCTTGGCTTGCTCTACGCCCACTCCTGCTAGAAAAAAAGAAGGGTTTGAATTCATAAAAATTCGCTCGTCCAATCCCCGAATTTGTATTCCTTTCTTAGGATGCTCCGGATACCCAGGCGCGGCTGCCACAACATAACACGCTGAAGCATCATGAAACGACACCTTACGTGGCATTGACTCTAGGTCATCTCTAGCCACTGCTTCACACCAAGAATAAAGATCGTCCTTCATTCGAGGCAAAAGCACCTGCGCTTCAGGATCTCCCCAACGAGCATTGAACTCTAAAACACTCAATCGATCAGTTTTAGGATTGATCATTAACCCGGCATACAACAATCCTTGGAAAGGAACACCCTGCCTATCCATCTCTTCAAGGACTGGCTCAAATATTCTTTTCGACACTCGTTCGAAAAATTCAGGCCGCTGGTACTCTGTAACAGGCGAGTAACTCCCCATACCGCCAGTATTTGGACCCAGATCATCTTCGTGCAAACGTTTGTAATCTCGAGCACTCTCAAGAAGCGAAACCGTTTTCCCTGAGCAAAAGCCCATCCAAGAAAGCTCTTCGCCTTCTAAAAACTCTTCTATCAAAATCTGATCATGTTCTTTCAAAAACTGAAAAACCGCCTCTTTGGCTTCATCTTTTGATGAAGTGATTGTCACACCTTTCCCAAAAGCTAGCCCGTCTGCCTTCACAACAAACGGAGGACTGATTGAATCTAAATAAGCAACGGCTTCGGCAGACTCCGTAAACATTTGATACTGAGCGAAATCAACTCCTGCTGCTTCCATGACTTGCTTTGCAAACACCTTACTTGATTCTATTTGGGCAGCCCTGCGGGAGGGACCAAAACAAAGAGTTCCCTCTTCTCTCATGAGATCGCAAAGTCCATCTGCAATTTCGTTATCAGGTCCGACAATCGCGAGATCTACAGATTCTTCTTTTGCCTTTTTTGCAAGTGCCTCCAAGCTTTCACTCTTTTTCCAAAATAAAATTGATTCTCCCGATTCATTACTTCTTAGATAGTCATTGCCAGGACAAAAAATGACCTGGCTTACCTTTGGAGACTGAAGCAGCTTCCAGCCGATCGCATGCTCTCGTGCTCCAGATCCCACGACAAGAACTCGTTTCAAACTCATGAGGTTTCTCCATGCAGTTTCCCTAAAGCTTCAATGACCTGCTCCATACTCCAGGCTTCTGGAAACCATAAATGATCTGTAAATTCATTTGTAAAAGCCTGATAAAGTTGACTTATAATTTCAAGCAGCTCTTTTGGAAGTGATTGCGGCTGTTCAACCACTTTTCGCTTCCACTCAATTTCGCCAACTTCAAGTGCCTTTTTCTGTGCTCGCCTCACTCCCTCATACCAGCTTGTTTTTCGATAAAAACTTCTCAGAACTTCTTTTGATAACTCCACACCTTGTCTTTGCACTCTAAATTCATCTAAACCTAGAGCATCGACCAGGATGAATTCTCCAGACTCAGTCTGTGCCCACTCAAACTTACCGTCTGCTAGCTCAAACCCTCTCTCTTCCATCCAATGCTTTAAAAACCCACTGACCCAAATTGTCATCATGAGAACTGATTCAAAAGCCTCGGCCGAGAGATTACTAAGAACCATGGCTTCCTGAAAATGAAGCTTTCGATCTTGGGGCTCCAACTTAGTTGAAAGCTCGATGATTGGAAACTCAAACGACGCACCGTTTATAATTCGGTCGTAAGTCAATGACCGAGGAAGAGCTAAGGTGTCCAGTTCTTTTGAATCACCTTGAAGTCGTTTTCGAAGCGATGACGCCTCAGGAAGCCGATACCGAAATATAAATTCACACGGAACTAGTTTTGGAAAATTCAAACTTCTGGCAAACGCATAATCCAGCACCTGCTTTCCCAGTACCGTTCGACGCACAGGCGGATTGACATTCACTTGTGAAACAGCCACTTGATGAAACCGTGCCGTTTTCATCTGAACATTCTTAAGATCACCCACCGAAACAACACTCAATTTTTTATCTGGCCACTTTTCAGCTGCCTCCTGATCAGTAATCACACCAAGGTAGTGAGTCTTCAATCCATCTTGTTTTAAACGCTCACCCATTTCATTAAACT
Source organism: uncultured Oligoflexia bacterium (assembly GCA_964387255.1). Classification (GTDB taxonomy): domain Bacteria; phylum Bdellovibrionota; class UBA1018; order UBA1018; family CAUJDS01; genus CAYLWK01. The sequence continues at coordinate 1,450 of CAYLWK010000040.1, read as the reverse complement.
GAGATGCCATCGATTGCGGCTGCACTCGCTTTCTTTCGGGAGAATTTGAAAGCTGATCTGGTAAATCATGAATCCCGGCTCGTAGTTTTTGTGCTGTTTTAGTTTTTGAAAATTCCTCCCAAGCACTCGGCCGTCCAAGACGTTCGAAAATCTCTGCCATCACGATAGCCAAAGCCTGTCCTTTTAAAGAAATCGTATCTGGCATGCGCCCCCAATCGAACACCGAATAAGCATCGGTATAATTAAAAACTACGGCTTTTTTTTGCTGAATCGGCACTGGGCCAAGCACTTCCTTGACCGAACCTTGATAAATAACTGGGATCAACTCTCTAAATCTCCTTTGCTATGTCTTTATCTTCAATGACATTTCACTTACAGAACTGAAACCCTGACAGTGCAATCGGTTAAACCTAGCTCAAACAAACTCGATCTCACTTGGACTTGCTTCACTGACCTCGATCCTGAACACGTGAAGCGGCAAACCTAAAGCCATCGGCTACATCCGTTGGATAATTTCCATCTAAACAGGCCATACAAGGGTTTGAAATAGGCTGGCCTTCTCCGCTTTTTTCAATCGCTGATTGCAACCCTTCTTGAGAAATATAGACGACAGCATCAGCTCCAATTGATCTTTCAATTTCATTAAACGACTTCCCGTAAGCTAAAAGTTCCTTTTCATTGGGGAAATCGATCCCGTAAAAACATGGATGCTTGATCGGAGGACATGTTGACACAAAATAAACTTCTTTAGCTCCCGCATTCTTCACATGATCGATTAAACGACTTGAAGTCGTTCCACGAACGATTGAGTCATCCACCAGCGCCACTTTCTTTCCTTTAAGCTCTGATCGAACAGGTGAAAGCTTCATCTCCACTGCTTTTTTTCTTCTCTGATCGGACTCTAAAATAAATGTCCTTTTCACATACCGATTTTTAATTAGAACCTCTCGATACGGAAGGTTCATTTCTTCGGATAGTGCGATGGCTGCAATTCGACTCGTCTCGGGTACCGGCACAATGATTTCTGGTTGAATGCCTCGTTCTTCAAAAACCTGTTTCACTTTTTTTGCAAGCTGTTTTCCGAGCTCAATTCGAGTGGCGTAAACGGGTGTTTCATCAATGATAGACTCGGGCGATGCAAAATAAACCCATTCAAACATACATGGGCGTTTCGCTTTTTGCTTTAAGATTTGAGTGTGGACTTTCCCAGTCTTTTGATTCACAAATAAAATTTCCCCAGGTTCGAGACTTCGTTCAATTTCGTACCCGTTAAAATTTAAAGCGACACTTTCAGAGGCCACCATATGAGCCTCTCCCGTCGGTAAATTTCCTTTTTTCTTGCCCCAGACTAAAGGTCGAATGCCATTTGCATCTCGAAAAGCAACTAAACCCTGTCCAGCAATTAAAAGAGCAACACTAAAACTCCCATTCACATGTTGATAGACATTTT
>CAYLWK010000039.1:0-5171 GCA_964387255.1 uncultured Oligoflexia bacterium | reverse complement strand
CCAAGAAGGGAGGACGGGTTGCTCGAGAGTTGAGAAAAATTTAGGTAATCCTCCTGAGAAGTCATTGTTTAAAATAATCAAATCCGGATTGAGTGTTTTGGAAGTCAGTCGATCGTTATCGAGTGTCAAGGCCTGTGCTTGAAGCTTTTCGCCCGAAACGCTCTCAAGAACCTGGCTTTCTCCAAGAACCGGCCATCCTAACTCGCAACTGAAACCAGCCTGCTCAATGATCCGAAGGAGGTAAAAAAGATTCTCAGCATAAAAGTGGTTGCGGGTGTTTTCTTCAGAAATCACGACAACTGATTTTACCTCAGGCAGACGGCCTGCCTGGGTTTGAGCTTCAATCCATTTCTTAAGTTGATTCGGTGCTGCCTGTAAGTCTTTTTCACAGATATTATTAAACCCAGCAGGAAATAAATTACAATCAACAGGAGCAATTTTAAATCCCGCGTCCCGAAGATCAACTGAACAATGAATTGGAAGCGGAGTTTGTTCTGCCTGACGCTTGAACCACTGTTGAATGATATCTTGTTTTAAACAGATCTGTCGCGCTAATGTGTCATGGATTAAATTCATATTGGAGTTACTCGAGCGTTTTTGCTACTTTCATCAGAGATTGATCTAGCATTTTTATAGATGGAAACAAAGCGGGATTCGATGAAGGCCAACCATCGATTAACTGATGGGCTTTTTGGATCATTTGAGCGCAGTCTTGCTTTAAGACGTGGACAAGCTCCTCTCGATAGCGTTTTTTCTGAATGCGAGAAAGATTTCCTTTCGGAAGGGGAGGGCGAAGGCAGTGGGACTGGTACTCTTCAAATGATTTCACGAGCGCATGAATTGAACGTTGAAACCAAGAGTCCTGCGAAGGAAGTTGAGCACGTTTTGCTTGAATTAAGGCATCTAATTGGCATTGCCCTCGCAATCTAAGTTGATCTCGTGTGGCTTCTTCGGAAAGTCTCGTTTGAGTCGGAAAATCATCACACTGATGCAGCTTAAGCAAAACTTGAAGATGATTGCTTTTGGATTGAATTGAAGAACGGTTTACTTTTTCAGAGTCTAGTTTTTTTAAAAGCGTGAGCGTTTCATTGAGTGTGATTTTGGCTCGATCCATGCGATCTAATTTAAGCAGCGCTTGAGTTTTCAAAAGCAACGCCTCTACTCGAAGAGGAGCATCAAGAAGCGTCGTTTTCTTTTCTCCATTGAGAAGCATTTCCTCAGCCACCATTAAGCCCTCATGGTACTGATTGATGGCAAGAAAAGCTTCCCCTAAGGGGATTCTTGCCTCCAGCCCGGAGCGAGAAAACTCCCGACTTTCAATGAAAAAACGAAGGGGTGCAATGGCCTTTTGGTAATTCCCTCGTTGTGACTCGCAGATCCCTAGTTCGAAGTGTGCTTTTTCAAAATATTGAAAAGCCGGGTAGCGACCGGTAATTCTCCGAAATAACCAGCAAGATTCCTTTAGAAGACCCTGAGCTTTTCTTTGGTGCGCTTTTTCCCAAGTAATTCGTGCCTCAGATTCATACCGAGGACCACTTTCTGCTGGAGGCATGGCTTGAGCTGAAATGATTAAGCTAGGGATTAAAAAAATGAGCCACATAGGCTAACTCCCCCAAAGAATGCACATCTCGTGAAAGCTCCGGAAGCTTTACAAAATGACGATTTTCATTTTTCAATTCACTGTTAATTTTATCAGTGATTTTCTTCTCTCGCGACAGATAGGATTTAATGATGGCAAATCCCTTTTTTTCGCCCTCAGTTTTTGGTTCGAATTCCGAGTCTTGAATAAACCCAAGCGTGCGATTCAAAATGATTCCATCAAAGTGATAGTCACGTTGATCGAGTAACTTTGTGAAGTCATTGATGTCTGGGATCGTGGAAGGCGAGGGGGCAGTGACTAAGATAAAGCCAAGCTCTGATGAAGACAAGAGAGCATTCATTTTTGAAAGTTTCTCTGTGAATCGATCTTGAAGTTCAAAAAGGGAAACTAAAAAGCTCATTAAATGCGTCATAAAGTGCTGTCCTGTGAGCTTCGACAGCAAATCAAGTGCCACTTTAAGTCCTTTAGATAAAAGATTTTGAGTGGGGCGGATCATCAGTTGAAAAATTTTTTCATCAAAAAAGCGGCCCAAGACACGCGGAGCATTTAAAAATGCAATGGTGTTTCGAGATGGAGGGGTGTCGAGAATAATAAGATCAAATCGAGGATCATCAATGACGGAACCAAGTTTTTGCAGTGCCATGTATTCATTGGCGCCTGAAAATTCCTTTGCGATGATTTGAAAGATGGGGTTTTCAATCATGGCGTTTGCTTTATCCTGACTCGGGCTTAGTTCTTCGACCATCTGTCGAAACGTTTCTCGAGTATCCGGCACCACGGCATAGAATCGTCCCTTCACAGGAGCATCCGATTTGATTTTATCCGTGAGCTCTATTGGATCATTTCCAATATGAGAAACGCCAAGAGAGGTCTTTAGGCGTTTTGCAGGATCAATCGTGATCACTAAAACCGAACGTCCTTGAGTTGCAGCATGTAAGCCTAACGCCGCACTGACGGTGGTTTTACCCACACCGCCGGTTCCTGAGGTGATGACAACTCTTCTTTGTTTTAAAAGCGCATCAATGGAATCGACCATGATCAAATGAACTCCTTAAATTGCTCAGAAAGCGCATCAAGCAACTGCACTTCACCTTCATGAGGTATTTCTTCGATCTTTGAATACGATAGATGATAATCCTCCCAAAGTCGGAGGTTTTGTTTTTCGCGTACGGATCGTTTCGCTAAGTACTCTTGCATTGACGCTGACAGGGGTTGTTCCCAGCTTTCGGGGTCTTGATCCACAGAACTCAGTTCAACCACTGGATAGCAGCGATTGACTAAGAATGCAGAATGGTTTTCTGGGAAAAGTTTTTGATAATACTCTCCTAACTCAATGCCCTCTTGAAGTGGCATTTCTTCGGGTAAGCCAATCACAACGTTCCCTGTTTGAGTTGGATCTGAAAGGGTTTCTACCATTGCATCTGCGTCTTTTCGTACAGCTCCCGATTGAAACAAGGAAGAGAAATTTTGGACGCTTTGAAACATCGCAAGTCCGTAGCCAGTGGATGGCATGTCACAGACGATTCGATCGTAGTCATCAATCAAGCTCCAGACCTTCCCTAAAAGCACCAATTCATGCACTCCAGGTGCAGTTCGTGACAAAAATTCGACGGCTCGATTTCTTAAAAACACTTTGGCGAGAGAAGGAATTTTGATTTTTAATTCAATGTATTCTTCGAAGGATCGATGTCCGTCACAGTTTAGATGGTACCAATCATTGCCACGCTGCTGGAGATCTCCCAGTGGAAAATGCGGATCTTCAAATGTGACCCAAAGTGTTTTTTTTTGATCCTTGGAAAATGCAAGGGCTAAAGACTCAGATAATGCCGTTTTCCCAACGCCTCCTTTTCCGCTCATAAAAATCAAAGGACGATTCAGAAGCTCTTGGAGGGGTTTCGCTTGTATAGCGCTCATGCCTCGACCTTACCTCACTTTCGATTCTGTTTAAAATGGACCTTGGAAGAAAAACAAGTATAACTAAGGCATCAGAAAAATTTTGAGGTATTGCGATGCGTTATTTATTGGGAGCTTTTTTGGCTTTGGGATTTGTTGGTTTTCAAACTGGGTGTGGACCGAAGGTCTATACGAAAGGTGAGTATGATGATCCCAATCGAGTGGAGCTTCTGGATGATCGTTATAATGAAGCAGACATGCAGCAGATGGCTAAAGCGGTGGTGAATGGCTTGGGCGGTTGTAAAGACGTTCAAAATGCTAAAAAGACACCTCTTGTGATTGTAGAGCGAGTTGAGAATCGTACTGAGGAGCATATTGACATGGTTTCGCTCACGAACAAGATTCGTACAGCGATGATGAAGAGCGGTCAGTTCAAATTCATTAATAGAAAGATGCGAAAGACGCTTGAAGATGAATACGCCTATAATAAAAGTGGGGCAGTTGCTAAAGCTCATATGAAAAAACGAGGCAAGCAGCTTGGAGCAGACTATATATTAAGCGGAGAGATGAGCACAAATATTCAAGAGGTGGGGGATCGAAAGCTCATTTATTATAAACTCACCACCCAATTGACAAATCTAGAAACATCGGTCATCGATTGCGTTGAAGAAAAAGAAGTTCGAAAGATTTACAATAAGCAGCGCATTGGGCTCTAAAGAGTTCATTGGAGTTTTGCTCCTTTGTTTTTGTCTTCAAGCCTGTGTGTCGGCCCGTATGTCCGATCGTGCGGCGGATCGGTTTTTTAGACAGCAGAACTGGAAAGCTGCACTAGATGACTTAAAAGAGGGCTTGAAAGACGAGGAAGATGGTCCCGATCAGTTACTTTACTTGCTAGATCTGGGGCTAGTTGCCCACACTGCGGGTGAGTTTCAAACTTCCAATCACTACTTATTAAAAGCTGAATCAATTGCAGAGATCAAAGACTACACGAGTCTTGCTAATGAAGCTGCAACTTTGTTGGTGTCTGACAATATCAAACATTATAAAGGCGAAGACTTTGAAAAAGTCCTGATTCATGTCTATTTGGCAATGAACTTTGCTGAGATGGGCAATCTTGAAGGTGCGTTGGTTGAAGCTAGGAAAGTCAATCGTGTTTTAAGAAAAATGATTCATGAAGGAAAGCGTAAGTATGAATTAAGTGCTTTTGCCTTTTACCTCTCGGGGCTTTTGTATGAAGCAAAAAAAGAGTTCGACAATGCTTATGTCTCTTATAAAAAAGCATACCGTGTAGCACCTAATTTTGATCTGATTCAGAAAGATCTTTTGCGCTTGAGTCGACGATTAAATCGTCCCTCGGATCTCAAGCGATGGGAAAAAACGTTTCGAAAAAAAATAGTGAAAGAGTTTAAAAATGAATCAACCTCAAAAGAGGTGAATGCCACCTCAGAGCTCATTGTATTCTTCGAAAATGGAATCTCACCGATCAAAGTTCCTCATCGTCGATTTGGTTCGATCCCTGTATTCCGACCGAGAAGAAACCCGGTCGTCTATGCAGAAGTGAAGGTCAACGATCAAGTCGTTGATCGCACTCAAGTGCTAGAGGACATTGAAAAGAAAGCCATTCATAATTTAAATCAAAAATATGCGGGATTGATTGCCAAGAAAGTTGCTGGCGCCG
>CAYLWK010000038.1:0-2911 GCA_964387255.1 uncultured Oligoflexia bacterium | reverse complement strand
CATGTTGGAAAGAATCCATTTTTTGCGCACTCATCTCAGGAAGAAGAAATTCTCATGATTGATGAGATTGTGAAAGCGGCTATGCGACTTGCAAAAGAACGCATTGGAGCGATCATTGCGATTGAGCGAGAGACAGGCTTGAAAAATTTTGCGGACACGGGGTCAGCACTCGATGCTCAAGTGAAAAGCGAGCTTTTGTACTCCATTTTTAGTCCATCCTCTCCTATTCATGATGGGGCAGTGATTGTTTCAGGAGGACGGATCAGTGCAGCTGGATGTTTTTTGCCTCTTTCCAAAGAGCCTACGATTGATCGACGTTACGGCACTCGCCATCGGGCTGGAATTGGATTAACGGAGGAAACGGATGCGCTTGTGATTTTAGTTTCTGAAGAGCGAGGTGAAGTGCACTTGATTCAAAGTGGAAAGATCACCATGAATATGAATGAAAAAGAGTTAAAAGAAAGTCTGAGTGCACTTTTGGATGTGAATTTGGGAGTGAGTAAGATTCCGGAGCGTTTGAAGGGTTGGTTTCAAGCCACACGTCGAAGGCGCAAGACGGATCAGTGAATCAGAGGACAGGTTTTTAATTAAGGGATGAACGAAGAAAAATGGTAGATTGGATACGAGATTATTTCACCACCAATATTGCGACGAAAGCTGTCTCGCTCATGATCGCGATCGTCCTTTGGTTTGTGGTATTGGGTTCTCGTAATGCGGAAGTTTCTAAAGAAATTCCTCTTCAAATTGTGACCGCCCAGGACATTGTGCCAGCGAATGACCTCCCTGATCGAATCACATTTAAACTTTCAGGTCCTAAGGCCTTTTTAAGAACTATTTTAGATCGACGTGAGTCTCCCATTCGTGTGGATTTGTCACGAGCGAAGCCAGGCATCGTGACTTATCGATTTTTTGCAGACAACATTCAAGTTCCCATTGGTGTGAAAGTACAGTCCATCAGCCCCGCAAAGGTTCAGATTCGATTAGAGAAAATTCGTCGGAAGTCCGTTCCTGTCAAAGTTCAGCTTCAAGGACTTTTGCCCGAGGGGTATAAGATTGTGGGGAAAACAGTCAATCCGAAGACCATTTCTATTCAAGGCGCAAAGAGTCGTGTGAATCGGATTGGATCGGTCATGACGGAACCGATCGACATCACCTATTCAAAGCGGGCAGTTGAAAAAGAAGTGGCAATTGTCATGCCTCACTATGGCGTGAGCTCCGATGCTACTCAAGCAAACGTCTTTTTAGATATTCGGGCAGTGAGTGCCAATCACAGCGTGAAGCGGATTCCTGTGACCATCAAGTCAGAGCATCGAGCTCGGTTTCGTCCGAAATCCGTCACTGCATTTGTGAGAGTGGATGAGTCGACGATTGGCAATCTTCAAGCGAACCAATTTCAAGCAATCGTCGATTTGTCGGGAAAACCTAAAGGGCGTCATCAAGCCACGGTACGGATCACGGTGCCTGACGAGGTGGGGCTTGTGAAAGTGACTCCTGAGCGGATCCAAGTCACACTCTACTAGAGCCGATCAATGAATGCCCGGCTGGTTAAAGGCTGGGAACCACGAGCGCTACAACGCTCATCACAACCGCTAAAGAGAGATAAAATTCAAAAATTTCAGAACGTGTCATGCTTTCAGCATACTCGAAGTCCCTTTTAAACTCTTGTTAGAAACGTGTTATTCCAGAGTTGTTTTGAGTGGGTGGGGACGTCACAGAGCATTTGTTTTCTTGGGATGAGCGGTGTATCCATTGATTCTTGCAGGTTTTTTAGCCCATGCTGGCTTTGGGAGAGGGTTTTAAGGCTTGAGCAAGGGTTGATCTTGGGTCTGAAGGAGGACACACACCGATGGGACGATTATTTGGCACCGATGGGATTCGAGGACTCGCAAATCACTTTCCGATGAATGCCGAAATTGCCTTAAAGGTGGGGCAAGCATTGGGTCGAGTGCTTCATGAGAATCCGAAGCTCTGTGCACAAGGCAATTATGGTGTGGGTCTCAAGTCAGTGAACTCACGAGAGCCTCTTCGTCGAGCTAAAGTGGTGGTTGGCAAAGACACGCGGCTAGCAAATTACATGATTGAAAATGCAATTGTTTCAGGTCTTTGTTCAATGGGAGTGGATGTCTCTGTGATTGGTCCGCTTCCGACGCCGGGAGTTGCGTTTGTCACTCGTAGTATGCGAGCAGACGCGGGCGTGATGATTTCAGCTTCGCATAACCTTTATCACGATACGGGAATTAAATTATTTTGTGCGGATGGCCACAAGCTTCCTTCTGAAAGTGAAGCAAGGATTGAGCAATTAGTTTTAGAGGGTGGGATTGAGACTCATCTTCCTACGGACGATCGAATTGGCAAGGCAAAGCGAATCGAAGACGCGATTGGTCGGTACATTGTTTTTATCAAAGCGCTTTTTCCAAAGGACTTAGATCTTCAAGGGATGAAGTTGGTGGTGGATTGCGCCCATGGAGCAGCCTACCGAGTTGCACCGCTTGCGTTAGAGGAGCTTGGGGCTGAAGTGCATACGCTCGGGGTGAATCCGAATGGCTTAAATATCAACGACTCAGTGGGTGCGATGGCACCGGAAGCCATGGCGAAGCAAGTGGTAGAAACGGGAGCCCACTTAGGGATTGCGCTTGATGGGGATGGGGATCGTTGCATTTTAGCAGATGAAACGGGCGAGATCGTGGATGGTGATCAAATCATAGGCCTCTGCGCACTTCAGATGAGTCGTGAAAAACGTCTCGCAAAAAACGCCGTGGTCACAACTCCCATGTCGAATATTGGACTTGAGGTCACCTTGAAGGAAAACGGAATCACCATGAAGCGAGCTGATGTGGGGGACCGGTATGTCGTCGAGATGATGAAAAAAGAAGGCCTGAATCTGGGGGGTGAGCAAAGTGGCCATGTGATT
>CAYLWK010000037.1:0-6602 GCA_964387255.1 uncultured Oligoflexia bacterium | reverse complement strand
CCCGCTCGAGCTCGCATGCCACCTCGACGCCGTCTTCCGCTTCCGGCACCAAAACTGCCCCCGCCGCCAAAAATGTCACCAAAGATATCTCCAAAGATGTCTTGGAAGGAACCACTTTGAGTAAATCCCTCAAAGTCAAAGCCTCCAAACCCCTGGCCTTGGGGACCTCCGGCATGACCGAACTGGTCATACATCTGTTTTTTCTTTGGATTGGATAAAACTTCGTAAGCTTCTGAAAGTTCTTTAAAACGTGATTCAGCCTCCTTATCTCCAGGGTTACGATCCGGATGACAGGAAACGGCCTTTTTTCGATAGGCTTTTTTAATTTGTTCAGGGGTAGCGTCTTTCGCTACCCCTAGAACTTCGTAATAATCTCGTTTTTGAGCCATAATTTGACTTACTTTACTCTTCTTTTCAGCTCTTGAGTTGCCGTTTCCTTAAGGTCTATCTTTGCTCAATCAACTGAGTCATCATCTCATTGATCGTGACTGTTTTTTATACTTCCTTGTAATCAGCATCAATCACATCATCATTGTCTTTTTTATTTTTGTCTTTACCAGAGTCTGCTTTTGATTCCCCTGATGAGGATCCTCCAGTACCTCCGCCAGAAGATGGACCACCATCGCCACTTCCACCTTGAGCCGATTGCTGTGCATTTGCATTTTGCTTGTACAGCTGTTCCGCCATCTGGTTTGAAGCTTTTGAAAGATTTTCTGTGGCTTTTTGAAGCGTCTCAACATCATCGCTATCTAGATGCTTCTTCGCTTCTACCAAAGCCTCTTCAACCTTCTTTTTCTCTCCAGCATCAATCTTATCCCCATTCTCTTTAAGGGTCTTTTCGATGGTGTAGATTAAAGTGTCTAGGCCGTTTTTGCTCTCAACGAGCTTTTTCTTTTTCTCATCATCAGCTTTATGAACTTCGGCATCTTTTTTCATTTTCTCAATTTCTTCTTCGCTCAATCCTCCAGATGGATTAATTCGAATCGATTGTTCTTTGCCAGTGCCAAGATCTTTCGCTCCAACATTCACAATCCCATTTGCGTCAATATCAAACGTCACTTCGATTTGAGGAACGCCACGAGGCGCTGGAGGAATGCCTACCAAATCAAACCGGCCTAGCGATTTATTATCATTTGCAAACTCTCGCTCTCCTTGGATCACATGAATGGTCACTGCGCTTTGATTATCAGCTGCAGTTGAGAACACTTGTGATTTTTTTGTTGGAATTGTCGTGTTTTTTTCAATCAAACGAGTGCACACTCCACCTAACGTTTCTAAACCTAAGGAAAGAGGGGTCACATCTAATAAAAGAACATCTTTTACATCACCCTGAAGGACGCCCCCTTGGACAGCAGCTCCAACAGCAACCACTTCATCGGGATTAACGCCTTTATGGGGTTCTTTTCCGAAAATCTCTTTTACCTTTTCTTGAACTCGAGGCATTCGAGTCATCCCACCTACTAAAATCACTTCATTGATTTCAGATCGATCAATGCCTGCATCTTTTAATGCTGTCTCACACGGGCCAACAAGGCGATCGATCAAGCTTGAAACAATGGCTTCTAGTTTCGAGCGAGATAATTTCAAATTAAGGTGTTTTGGACCTGAGGAATCTGCCGTAATAAACGGTAAATTGATCTCTGTTTCTGAAGTACTTGAAAGTTCATGTTTGGCTTTTTCTGCAGCCTCTTTGAGCCGCTGAAGTGCCATTTTGTCTTTGCGTAAATCAATACTATTTTCTTTTTGAAATTCTTCAGCAATCCAATCAATGATCTTTTGATCGAAGTTCCCACCTCCAAGAAAGGTGTCTCCATTGGTTGCTTTCACTTCAAAGACGCCGTCACCGAGTTCTAGAACTGAAACGTCAAAGGTCCCTCCACCCAAATCAAAAACGGCTACTTTTGCTTCTTTATCTTTTTTATCTAAACCATAGGCTAATGCTGCCGCAGTGGGTTCGTTGATGATTCGTTTGATTTCTAGACCCGCAATTTTCCCTGCGTCTTTAGTTGCCTGTCGCTGAGCATCGTTAAAATAAGCCGGTACGGTCACAACGGCTTCTGATACCGTTTGACCTAGGTAGTCTTCTGCTGTTTTTTTCATTTTCTGTAGGATGAATGCAGAGATTTCTTGAGAAGAGTATTTTTTCCCTTCTGAAGTGCTGACCCATGCATCCCCATTGTCATGGGCAATGATCTTAAATGGTGCTACTTGTTTAAACTCAGTAATCTCAGGCGAGTCTTCTTTTCTCCCAATGAGCCGTTTGATTTCAAAAAAAGTATTTTCTGGGTTTGTCACTGCTTGTCTCTTGGCAGTTTGACCGACCAGTCGCTCACCTGATTTTGTGAAAGCTACAATTGAAGGCGTCGTATTCCCACCTTCTGAATTTGGAATGACTTTAGATTCTCCGCCTTCCATTACTGCAACGCATGAGTTTGTTGTTCCTAAATCGATTCCGATGATTTTGCCCATTTCTAGTTACCTTCCTTTACCTCTTCTTGATGTTCTATTATTAAAATGGGAGTGAATCCCAATTTGTCAAACGATTAAGATTTTTCTTTGGATTTTCCAGCACTTACGATCACTTTTGCAGGTCTCAAAAGGCGTCCATGGATACGATATCCTTCTTGCTGGACATCTATGATCGTCTCCTCTACTTGATCAGAAGGTGCCTTTTCAACAGCATCATGGAGATTAGGGTCAAAGGGCTTGCCTTTGGCTTCAATTCTTTGAATTCCATTTCTTTCAAGGGCGTCCAAAAATAACTTATGAACCATCCGGATTCCTTCAACAAGAGAGTCACCCTTCACGCTATCAGCGTGCTTTAGGGCTAAACTGAAATTATCAAGAACGCTCAGGAGCTCCAGAGCCAGCCCTTCGATTGCGAATTGCCGTAAATCTTGTTTTTCTTTTTGGACCCGTTTTTTAAAATTCTCAAAATCAGCATATAAATAGACGTATTTCTCTTCTGCCTCTTTCAGCTGCTCCTCAATCGACTTTGTCTGGCTTTTGCTTTGCTGGGTCGACGCATCGTCTAAATTTGATTCGTTGTTTTCTTCTTCTAGTGGCTCTTGATGAGAGTCCGTTTCTTGTGAGTTTTGCTGATTTTCAGCCATCTTGATCCATCTCCATTGGCTTCAAGGCGCCGTTTCGTCACGCCTTCGCTCGTGGTTTTAATTTTTTCCTTGTCACCCTACTTACTTATGGAGTCGGATGAGCGAAAGTCAACCTAACCTCTCCTGATTCTGTATAATTAGTTCGAAAAAAAGCTATTTCTTGATGGCTTTTCTCAATAATGTTAATTCTTCGATATGCACCATTTAAAATTTAAGCGCGTTTTATCTGAATTCACCACCGTCAAAGGGGTGCGGGTTTATCGTATTCGACATCTTCGTACGGGAATCCTCGGAGGATTCATTGAGCACGACTGGAATTTATCACATCAAGGCAGAGCTTGGGTCCATCCAGATGCGTGTGTTTTTGATGATGCTTGGGTCGGTGAGGATGCTCAAGTCGCGGAGAATGCAATGATTTTCGAACAGGCGAAAATTTTCGGTGCAGCCAAAGTCTCAGGAACAGCAGAAATTTTTGGGAAAGCCAGGGTGAGTGGCCGAGCTAAAGTCAAAGATCATGCTCAGCTCATGGGTTCGGTATGGATTCAAGATGACACTCAAATCGATGGAAATACTCGCTTGATCACTGATCCATCTTTGAAAGAAGCATTGAGTCTTGCGGTCGAGAGTCACCCTGATCAAGTCTATGATCCTCTGAAAATAAATGAGCTTGGACTAAAACAAAACCCCATTTGGGAAGAAATTGAGACTCTTAAAAGTCAGCAATCTCCAGAATGATTTGATCACTCATCGTGTACCCCAAAGACGTTAAGCGAAACCTTTGAGGTTTTTCAGGATGATCCTCTATGAGCTTTTCTTTCCTAAAAGCATTCATTTTTTCAAGTTGTTTTTGAGATTGAATCCATGTGAGTGGCACTCCATCGGATAATCTCAGCTTAAGCATCCACTTTTCAAGTTCAAGCTGAGATTGGGTCAGTGTCTCTTCTTCAAATCGAGGCCATTGATTTTGTGTCAGAGCTTCTTGATATTTTCTCAATGACGGAAAATTTCGCCATCGCTTTTTCTGATTTCGACAAAAAGAATGGGCTGAGGGACCGAAACCCAAATAAGAACTTCCATTCCAAACCGCCAAATTATGGGATGCACGTTTGCCTGCTTTGCAAAAATTTGAAATCTCATAGTGCTCGAATCCTAAGCTTTTTAGTTTTTGATCGATCAACAAAAGGTGATCTACTTGAGCCTCCTCGGATGGCAGTTCAGAATAAAGAGGATGATGAGGTGGCAGAGTGAGCAAGTAGCAACTCAGATGAATAATGGGGTATTCCGTAAGGCATTCGATGTCGTTTTCAAGTTGAGATAGAGTTTGACCTGGAAGTCCGCACATTAAGTCAACCGAAACATTTTTAAATCCTGAGCGAAAGACAGAATCAAGAGCCTCGCGGGCTTCAAGTGGGGTGTGAGCCCTTCCTAGTTTCTTCAAGTGGTTCTCGTTTAAACTTTGAATGCCTACACTGAGTCGATTGACGCCAAGATCTTGATACGCAGTGAGATGAGTCTCTCGGATTGAAGATGGATTCGCCTCCATCGTCCATTCGTAATTCTCCACAAAAGATACTTTTCCTAAAAGAGAGGTCATTAAATTCGTCATGACCTTCGGAGGAGTGAGCGATGGCGTTCCTCCGCCCATAAAAATAGCTTCAATGGGCTCCACGAGGTCATCTTCTATCGCTTTATCAATTTCTAACTGCAAGCTTTGATAGAAACCATTTTTTTCAAGCTCTGACACACGATGCTCAGCAAGTGCATAGAAATCACAGTAATGGCAACGTGTTTCGCAAAAAGGAAAATGAAAATATAAAAGACTAAATTTTGAGTGCATCTATCTGCAGGTATAGGTCTCACATGAGGCTTCTGTCAAAGACTCGTTGGCTAAAAGATGCGAGCCGAACTTTTTATTCCTCTTCGTCTTCACTCGTGGAGAGGCCTGCTTCGTGATTGCGATCAAATTCGCAGTTGTAACGAATCTTCATTTGATCAAGCCCTCGGTGAAATTCCTCTTCAGGACTGGGAAGCGTGCTTTCTTTATAGATTTCCAAGAGCTCTGAAATAAATGCAGATCGTTGATGGCTGTTGAGCTGTTTTCGAAAGAGCTGAGCTCGATGCTCAAGGGCTTGATGGTTCCTTTCGACAAACGGTTTGATTCGCTCTAAAAACAGAGTTGGGTCTTTAGCGCGTGTCGCTGCCTTGCTTGCTTCAAAAAAGGTTCGATGAGCCTCAAGGTAGCGCGTTAGCTGAGAAAGATAGGGTTTTAGCGCCGTCGGAATGTTCTTCACAGAGTCTACTCGACGTTGTGATTTTTTCACATCTTTAGCAGACTGGACAGGAAAGACATTTTCTGGAGTGATGCTGTGAATCTGATTTAAAATTTTCTTTGAAACATCACCCTTTAAAAAACAGGGTTGCCCGAAAAGCTTGACCGAGATTTGATTCTGTTTTGCGTGACTGAGAAGGGCCCCTGTCGGCCCACCCACTAAAATGACTAAAAATAAAAAATGCCAACGCCCTCGATATCGCATGTTTCACAGTTTACGCCGAAACCCAGTGTGTCGTCTAGAACCCACTTTTGGTGCTTCGTTAAGATTTGAGTTAGAATTAAATGAGGGAAATGGATGTAAGTGGATCAAAATAATCAACATTTAACTTATCTGGCCGATACGCTGGTAGGTGGGATTGATCTCTCCATTTGGATTTTAGGTGAAGGAGGAGCGGATGAATCAAAAGACACGTTTAACCCTTGTGACTAAGCCCCAGGATTATTTTCGGGAGCTCGTGACAGGTGCACTTAGAAATCAAAAAGTAGATCTTGCGCCTGAGACTGAGGTTTACTTAGTAAATCTTTTGAATCGTTTTTTAACAACGGACCGCCTGTATTCGATTGATGCTCAAGGGAAAAAAGAAGATCGGCCTTTAATTTTTCAAATCAAAGAAGCTTTTGAAGAGACCACTCGAGAAGCTCAGCGCTTAATGTTTAGACAAGTTGGTGATGTGTCTCTTTATTTGTCGGGCTTTTTCCAAGAAAGCCTCAAAAGAAAGCTGGTTGATGTAGATTACTACATTGACATGGGAGGGATCGCTTATTCTCAAGTGGCAAGCATTGAAGATGGAGGGCATATGAAGCAGATGTATGCTGAGCTTTCTCACAAGTTTGCTGCTTTTGTGGATGTACTGGCTGAGGTCAGTGAGCATACAACCCCAGTGCAATCGAATCATGATGTGTTTAAACTCTACCAAAGCTATATGTCGACTGGATCCCCTAGAGCAAAAAAAGCGCTCAAAAAGCTAGGGATTGAGACGCCCGATTTTAAAAAGGGCAACTAAAACAAAACTTCTTGAAGTGTGTTCCTTATTCGATCGTTACTTTTTCCATCACATCGCCCTGTTCAAGTTTCTGAACAACCGGCATCCCTTCAATCACCTGACCAAAGACCGTGTAGTTATTATCAAGGTGGGGATGTACTCCCAGGGAAATAT
>CAYLWK010000036.1:0-2992 GCA_964387255.1 uncultured Oligoflexia bacterium | reverse complement strand
AAGTCCTATTTCTCTTGCTTTTATGACAAGTGAGCTCATGATTCATGCAGAACATCAAGATGTCGATGTGGCAAATAAATACTGTAAATACCTTTCGGCAGCTCTCAGTGGCATGACCGTAGAACTAGCTTTTTTAAATACAGAAGATGAACTTCAAATCATTGGAAGCAGTCACGAAGGGGAAGCTTTTCAGTTGAGTTCATCCATGAAGAACTTTCTAGAGGAAATGCCAGCGGAAAAAAAACCAAGCGTTATGCAAACATCCGATTCAGCAATGGTGGTTGATATTTTAAATCTGAATCAAAAACGGGTAGGAATCTTGGCGATTCAGGGTGATGATGTGACTAAAGTACCAGAGGCATATTTAATGAAGGTTGGAAAAACCATCCTTGGGTTTCTTCAGACGCTTTCTGAAGGTAAGAAAAATATTCATTGTGTGAACAAACCTTCTAAAAAAGAAGCTACCGGTTCAGATCTCAATGAAGAATCGAAAGCGGCCTGAGCTAATTCGAAGCATCAAAGCTTTTATCTTTTTTCTTGATCGACCACTGATTTAAATTGTGATTGAACCACTTCTGAAGCTGACCGAAATGCTTCCTCTCCCTCAGGAGAACGAAACCAGTTGATCACTCGAGTGAAAATTTCTGGGTTACAGTATTCCGGAAAGCTTCTTTGTTTATCAAGAGAGTCTAAAACATCAAAGGCTTGCTTAAGCGTTCGCTCTTCCCCATCCCACTGCCCGCTAGCGATGGAGTCTGTAAGCTCAGCCATTGCGACGAGTTGTGCGATATCATCAAATTGAAATCCTTGAAGACGGTTTGGATACCCAGTCCCATCAAATTTTTCGTGCTGCTGAAGTAGGATAGCTTGAGCTCTTTCGCTTACTTCCGGAGAAAATTCTCGAATCAGATTCTGAGAGGATCGAACATGGGCTTGGTAGTGGGCAAACTGTTTGGGTTGCATCTTGTTCCACGGTAGACGAGTCGCTTCGATTGGAACTTGCGAAAGTCCCACATCATGAAGAAGGCCTGCTAAAGCGATATCAGCTAAAAGATCTGGAGCGATCTGTCCAAAAGCCATCGCGTAAATCACAGAATAAGTAGATACATTGAGCGCGTGAGTGAGATCGGGCTCTACATCTGCCATTTCCCAGATCTCATCTAGAATTGACTTGGCTTGGTCGCTTGTAGCATTCAAGATGTCTTTTACAATTTCCTTAGCCTTTGAGTTTACCGTTTCTTGCTCTTCTGGTGTTTCTGCTTGGGTGAGCTCTTCAATGACTTTTTCGGCAGCTCTTTGGACGAATTCTTCTTTTTGTTCAGGTTTGATTTTTTCATCATTGATGACTTCAGAGATCATGGCGCCTTCATCGGTTTTTGGAGGAGGAGGTGTCATTGAAGGAGATGACTTCGATTTTGGAGTGTTTGCAGCAACTTCGGAGCGTGACTCTGAATCAGCTTTCGGGTGAAGGTAACTTAGAAAAGCTTGTCTTTCATTATTAGCGATCCAAACGGTAGAGAGTCCACGTGATTGATATCGATTTAAGGTATTTCTTTCAAGGGTTTCCCCTTTGTATCTCCAGCGCAGGATATGATTGCTTTTTTCAAAGAAAATATAAATATCAAAAGAGATTTTCTTTTCCGGAATCATGGAAGACCATTCGACTTTGAAAAAATCTTCAATCTTTCGGCTAGAACTCATTTGACCTGACCTTTAGTCTCTCTTGCGATTTTCATGGTTTCAGCAATAAATTGAAGCCAACTTCGTTCTCTTTCAATCAGCAGTGTCATTTTTCGCTGGAGCGATTTCACTTCACTTGGATCTGGATTCCCCGAGGCTTCAAGAGCTTGAATTTGGACTTCAAATTGACGAATTTGGTAGCGCGCATCGAAATAAAGCTGTTGAAAGGTTTCTAATAAACCTTCTATGTCTTGGGGAGGAAGGGGAGGAGCCGTGCTCACACCGCCTAGGCGAAGTTCTTTGATTTTTTCATCTTTTTCTACAAGGAGTTTTTGAAGATCTCGAATCTTGGTGTTTGCTTCGGTGATGAATTGATCTTTTACCTTGGAAATATCGTCTTTCAAGGCAGCAGGTTTGGGGTCGTTCAATGAGACCGCCGGAAGGGCTTTTAAGTGAGGTGCGTTTTTTCCAGGTGCTTCAAAGGGTTTTTCAGTAATGAGGTTCACGGAAATGGGCTCAATCCAAGTCGATCGTATGAGTTCGGGGTAACGTTGAGCAGGTTGGGATTTTAAAAGGCCGATCGTGATTTCAAGTTCTGGAGCATTGGTGATGGTATGCACTCGAATGAAGTCAGCTGCTTGAGAAAGCAGATCGATGCTATGATTTTTTTCTGCTCGGCCTGGCCAAAACTGCTTCAAAAGATCGACCATTTTCCAGTTGGGTTGAGGAAAAAAGAGTTTGAAGAAGAATCGTTCAGCATCGATCCCAATTTGAAAATAGGCTTTAGGGCTGTTGATGGATGTCGACTGAGCGCGATCTCCTTTCCCGGGACCGTGTTCATAAACAAGGCTCCAGAGGCTCATGAGAATGAGACGAATGGCATTGGACCGGGTTTTCCATTGATGGTCTTGATATTCTGGAAGGGATTGGATGATATCGAGACGTTCACCGAGTCCTTGATTTTGAAACCAGCTTTCACAGTAAATGGTGGTTTCGGGTTTTAGAAAATTTCGAATGCCACTGCGTTGAGATTCTTTACCAATGGATTGGACAAGTTTACGAATGTCATCTGCACTTAAGGTGTAGAAGTCGAAAAGTACGAGTCGTTGCATGGCGGTGCTATCGGGGAGATCTTCTGGGTGAGTGGGTTCAGCAAAATAACCGCAAGTAGTAGGTCCGGACGCTCTGTTTTTTCCTAAGAATGAGTCAAGCTTTGCAAAGCTTAAGTATTGATGCCATGGGAGTATGACAAGACGAAACTGCTCGGCTCTCAGTCGAGCGATCAGTTCCTCTTCGGTCGTAGCTCCGCGAA
>CAYLWK010000035.1:0-5093 GCA_964387255.1 uncultured Oligoflexia bacterium | reverse complement strand
AGCGTCAATCAGGGTCGTCACCTTCTCTTTGATCATTTCCCCTTCAACTTTCTCTGGATCAATTTTTTCTGGGATATCTGGAACAGCCTCTTCCAGTCCAGGAAGTGATTGATTTGCTTGCATTCGCTCAAGCTCTTCAATGGTTTGAGGGAGGAATGTGTCTACGGAATCGACTGTGTTGTCAGTGATCCACTTAATAAAAGGTCTCACAACGAAGACAAAGAAAAGAACGATCAGCAGTCCAATAACCCCATAGACCATCAAGTTTTTATAATAAGCTCGCCTTTCAGCTGCCTGAAGAAGACGTTCTGCTTCTGCAAAGTCTTCTCGTGTAAACTCCATATTTTTGATTTCAAGACTGTCACCGCGCTTCTCATCAAGACCTACTGCTTTAGCAATAATCGCTTCAAATTCTTTAATTTTCTCGGGAGTCCAAGGAACCGTCTGAGCAATGACTTTCCCGTCTTCTCCCTTTTCAGTTTTTCTCTTTCCATCAACGACAACTGCCACACTTAACTTCTTAATCCCTCCCGTAGAATGAGTCGTTCTTCGTACTGTTTTTGGAATATCGTAATTGACTGTTTCCTTTTCTTTTGTCGTAGACTGGGAGATTGTATTTGTTTCAGGAGCATTCTGTCCCGGTGTGTTTGTTGGAGTTCCTGGACGCCCATACGGACCGGGACGTTGCCCTTGCATGTTCTGATTATTTTTTTGAACCGACCTAACTGCAGATCCTTCTGAATCATAAAGTGTCTGTGTTTCGGAACTTCTTGAAAAATCGATATCCGCATTCACTCTGGCGACTACTTTTCCATCACCTACGATCGGAGATAAAAGAGATTCAATGCGTGACTCAATTTGACTTTCAACACTCTTCTGATAGTCCAATTGCGAGGCTGTCATCGCCACAGTGGAATCTCTCACATTCTTTGAAAGAGTCTTTCCGTTTTGATCAACAATAACCACATTTTCGATCTCAAGGCCTTCAACGGCACTTGCCACTAAGTTCCCTATTCCGAAAATCTGCTTATCTTTAAGCCGAGTGCTAGGATTCAAATCAAGAAAAACAGATGCTGTAGGATCCTTTTGATCCTCAACAAAAGCACTTTTCTTCGGCATAGCTAAGTGCACACGAGCTCGCTTCACTCCATTCATTTTGCTAATCGTCCGGATGAGCTCTCCTTCGAGGGCTCTCTTTCGATTCACATTTTGCACAAAACTGGTGGTCCCTACAGATTGCTGATCAAAAACCTCGTAGCCAATCACACTGCTTTCAGGAAGTCCCAAAGTGGCAATCTCTAGCCTCAATTCATGGATGCTTTCTGGTGGAACTGAGATAATTTTTCCATTTGACTCCATCTGAAAGGGTATATTTTTCTGACGGAGATAGCGCATGACTGCAGTCGAATCTTCTGTATTCAAATTTGTCATGAGCGGCTGATAGTTCTTCTGTCCTGCCCAAATAAACAGCATTGAAATCCCAGCAATGACGACAATCATGGTAAATGCAAGAGCAATCTTTCTAGAAATAGAAAGTCCTGAGAGAAAGTCACCTATTTGTTCAAAAACTTTTTTTAAATAATCTAACACGGTTTCTCATCCCTCCTAGACGAGATTAACAATCACTAAATCTGCATTCTCATGATTTCTCGATAGGCATCTACTATTTTATTTCTTACCTGCATCATCAATTTCAATGAAAGATCGGCTCTTTCCAAATCAAGCATCGTGGAATGAATGTTCTTCGTCCTACCAGCAATCAAATCTTTCACAGAGTGATCAGCTTTAAGCTGGAGTCGATTCACTTTGTCCATTGATTTTTCAATCATATCGGCAAAACTAGTGCTCACTTCTCCAGTAGCACTTCCCTGCTCTCCGGCATGAAAACTATTTTGGTTAGTTTGCTGTCTTTGAATTGAGGGGCCAAGCTCTTGAACTTGACTTAATCCTTCAATAGACAAACCTGACGCCATCTAGTCCTTCTCCTTTAGCGACTTAATTCCAAAGCCTTTTGAGCCATTGACTTGGCCGTTCCCATGGCTGTGATATTTGCCTCATACGCCCGTTGAGCACTAATCATATTTGCCATTTCTTCAGCTGGATTTACATTGGGATACGCGACATATCCATTCACATCAGCATCAGGATGAGAGGGGTTATAGACCAAACGCGCCGGACGTTCATCTTCGGCAATGTCAGTAACGATCACTCCCTGCACTTGCTCGTCAAGCTCGTTATTAAGGATCTCGCCAAAACTCTCTCGATCTGGGACCGCTGCAAAAATAGGGTCTTTTCTTTTGTAAGGACCTCCACCTTCCGTCCGAGTAGTATCGGAGTTAGCAAGGTTACTTGAAATTGTATTCATTCGTTTCATTTGAGCGTCAAGCCCTGTTGAACTCACTCTCATCGAAGAAAAGAAATCCATTATCGACCTCCTCCACCTTCTGTAATGGCATATCGAAGCATTCCCAGCTTCTTTTTCAATGCCTCCACTGAAGAATTGTAAAGAATTTGATTTTCCGCCAAGTTTGCCATTTCCTCAGCTCGGTTCACTGTATTTCCATCAAGAGATTCGATGCCATTGGGGTTTGCATAAACTTCTGCTTCAATCGGCTCACCTTCTCTAGGAACGATGTGATCTGGGTGAGAACCTTCCATGGGAAGCTCATCAGTAACCCCGAGTGCCTCTCGAAACTCTTGCTCAAACTCAACAGCTTTAGCCTTGTACCCTGGAGTGTCTGCATTAGCGATATTAGAACTCGTGACGTTTTGTTGAAGCAAACGCAAGTCTAATGACTGGTTTAAAGACTCGATAGTCTTATCAAAAATCCGATTTGTCATATCAATCCTCGTGCTGCTTTCAGAATAACTTGGTTTGCCATAAAAAGGGGGCCTAGGAAAAAACTTGCCGGGCAAAAAGCTCTGCCCGACAAGAAACTCAGATGTCTACGTTATACGTGAATTCCAATTTTACGATAATCTGCTAGCTTATTTCTCAAGGTTCGAATAGAGATCCCCAAAGCACGTGCTGTGTGAGTACGGTTTCCATTGTGAAAATCGAGTGCTTCCAAGATGACATGTCTTTCAACATCGTCAAGTGTTTGACCCGGAGACCAGTTGACTTTTTCAAACTGAATTTCTCCTGACTCAGTTTCTTCACTTTGATCGGGACGCTGTCCATCAATTGAAATATCGATGGCCTCTATGGTCTTGCCTCTTGCTGTGATTGCGGCTCGCTCCACAACGTTTTGAAGTTCTCGAATATTTCCAGGCCATTTATACTCATTGAGTCGAGCGATAGCTGCGTCTGAAATCCCAAAAAGCTCTTTATTATTTTTCTCTGAAATTTGCTTAATGAAATGATCTGCAAGCAACCCGATATCTCCTATGCGATCTCTCAAAGCAGGAAGTGTAAAACTCACGACGTTCAAACGATAGTAAAGATCTTCTCTAAAAATTCCTTCTTTCACACAGTCGGATAGATTCTTATTGGTTGTAGCCACCAGCCTTACATCGATCGGAATTGGTCTTCGCCCCCCGATTCGATCAACTTCGCCTTGTTGGATAACTCTCAAAAGTTTTGCTTGAAGCCGAATATCCATTTCAGAAATCTCATCAAGCAGAAGTGTGCCGCCATTTGCAAGCTCAAACTTTCCAGCTTTACTGGAAACGGCTCCAGTAAAGGCTCCCCGCTCGTACCCAAAAAGCTCCGATTCTAGGAGATTTTCAGGAATTGCTGCACAATTGATTGCAACAAAGGGTCTAATTCGACGATTGGAGCTTTTGTGAATTAGACTTGCCATTAATTCCTTTCCTGTGCCACTTTCACCTTGAATTAAGACAGTTGCCTTACTCTGCGCGACTGTTTTAGCCAGTTGAATCAGATCTCGCATTCTTCGATCTGCAGTAATAATTCCACTCATTTTCTACCCTCCCTGGTTTTGATTGGATTCAATCCCTTTGGTTGCCAACGCTTCCTGCGCTAACTTTGACCAAAATTCGTCCTCTTTGTTTTTTGCCACTTCTTTAAATATCTCGATTGCCTTCTTCTCAGAGTCTGGCTTTCCCATCTTGTTCAGTGCACGCGCATAAGAAAACAAGGTACGATTGTCTCGCTCCCCACCCTTGAGTGCTTCCGAATAAGACTTCGCTGCTTTGCCCCAATCTGATATTTTTTCATAAAGGTTTGCTTGATAAAAATGAAGCTCGCTTTTGGTTGGAGCCTCTGGCAGATCGAGTACAATGTTTTCAGGTCGTTGAGTTTCTTCTGCTGAGGAATTCTTTGACGCTTTGTCAGAAGTTTTGGCTTGCTTTGATTTTTTTGAATTTTCTTCAGGAAGACTGTTTATATAGTTCTTGAAGTAGTCCTCAATAAGTTCTATTGCAATTTTAGTTTTACCTACGAGGTCATGCATTTGAATAATAGAATAGTCGATCTGCTGTTTTACAGTATCCTTGTCTGTGGGAGCGAGAATTCTAGCTTTTGCCAAGTGCCTAAGGCCTTCTTTATATCTTGACTTTTTCTGACTGATTAGAAAAAGCAGCACTTCTTTTTCAAAGGCAAAACGAGATTCGCCTGAAACGAGTTTGAGACGAGCTAAGATTTCTTTTTCCTTTTTGATCCCTTCTGAAGCCCAAAGCGCCTGAGCGACAGAGTAATTCTCTTCAGCCTGTCTTTGCCTGATATCAATATCCATTGCCTCACGCGATGCAACTTCTCGTCGTCTCCAGTCGGAAGTGAGTCGATCATATTTTTCATTGAGACTCACCGCCAAGCTTCCAAAGCCTAAAGAAGAGGCTGCTTGAGAAAGCTTTAAAAGGAAATCATATAGAACTGGATGATAGTTTTCTGAAAAAGCCCATTGGTAACGCTTGTAAGTCGATATAGCATCAAACTTCTTCTCTTCTTCTAAAAGACTCAGAATGTGTTTTCTAAAAACTAAATTGAATCCTGCAGTAAGAATTTCTCTACTTTTAGGAGAAAGTTTTCCCCTCATGAGTCTTGCAGCAGTTTGAATAGCCTCAGAATCTTTTTTCATTTTGACATAAGTACGACACTCTCCAAGACCTCTGAAGTCATAGTAGTTCCTCAT
>CAYLWK010000034.1:0-4578 GCA_964387255.1 uncultured Oligoflexia bacterium | reverse complement strand
GAAACCTCCATTCCAATTAAACTATAATAATATTTTTAAAAATTTAGAACTATCCGTAGCAGTTTTTGTGCCACTTCCTACATTGCTACATTTGAAAGAATTAGGCTGCGACAAAATTTAAAAAAGTATTGAGGTAAAAAGAGTCTCATTTCAGTGACATCATAAGACATTTTAAGCTTACGCAGTTTTTCCCAGTGAAAGGATCACAGTTTAATCAATGGCACATTACTTGCTCTTTTGTAAAGATAACAGGATGAGGAAGATATGTGCAATATTTTTGAGATCAAAGATAAGCTGAAGGAAGGAAATCACTATGAAAGCAGATTCAGAAATTCAAGCGGATGTTATTCAGGAGCTTAAATGGGATCCAAGTGTTTCCCATGAACATATAGGGGTTTCAATAGATTCAGGAATAGTTATTTTAACAGGGACAGTTCCGACTTATATTGAGAAAAAAGCAGCAGAGTACTCAGCGCGCGGAGTTTCAGGAGTCAAAGCAGTGGTAGAAAAAATAGAGGTTCATTTGCCCTCATCACTTCAAAAGACTGATCAAGACATTGCGAGGACAGTATTGGATTCGTTTCGATGGAATACCCAGGTTCCAGATAGAGCTGTGAAAATTACTGTGAGTGATGGTTGGGTAGCTTTAAGTGGAGAAGTCGAGTGGAGATATCAGAAAAATGCTGCTGAGTATGCAGTTCAGAACTTAAGTGGAGTTAGAGGAATTTCAAATAAAATATCAATAGCACCGAAGATTAAACCGAACTATTTAAAATTTCAAATTGAGCGGGCATTAAGGCGATCTACAGAGCTTGAAGCAAAAAAGATCAATGTGTCAGTAGATGGAAGTAAAATCATTCTAGATAGTGAAATTCAATCTTTTACCGAAATGACTGATATCAAGGGTGTAGTCCTGGAGGACTGCAGGTGCAACTAATGTTGAAAGCCATCTAAATGTTGTTTGATGATAATTAAAAACAGATGGTGGCTGCGACAGTAAAAAGTATAAAAATGAAGTCTATTATTTATATGTATTGATTCAATATATATTTTTTTGGAGCATTTAACTTTATAAAATTATAGTAACGTCTTTTCTTAGCTTCTTTTAGAGTTCCTTTTTTTGATGACTTTACGTTCTTTGAAGCAGGCGAGCGGATTTCTACGGCTTCGATATTTTAGGCCAAACTTTTTGATTGCAGATTCTCTAATAATTCTTGCTACTTCTTTTGGAGAGTCACAAAATTTAAAGATATCAAGATCTTGTTTGTCGATCATTCCTTCAATGCTAAGGGTCTTCTCTAAAAATGAATAGAGCTTTTCCCAGTAATTTTTTCCAACAAGAATAACTGGGAAATTTTTAATTTTGCCTGTCTGAATAAGTGTTGCGATTTCGAACATTTCATCTAAAGTACCAAAACCTCCCGGCATGATTACAAAAGCATAAGAGTATTTTGCTAACATAAGTTTTCGAACAAAAAAATATCGAAACTCAACCCATCGGTCTAAATAGTGATTCGGCTTTTGTTCCTTCGGTAAAATAATATTGCAACCAATTGATATTCCTTGTGCCTCTTTTGCTCCTCTGTTAGCCGCTTCCATCAACCCCGGGCCGCCACCAGTCATAACCGTAAACCCCTGTTTGGCTAATTCAGTTCCGATTTCTTTGGCGGTATTATAGTAATGATGTGATTCTAGAAATCGCGCAGAGCCAAAAACAGTTACACATGGACCGACAAAATGCAACGCACGAAACCCCTTGATGCATTCAAAAAATATACGAATTGCACGTAGAAGTTCGAATCCTCTAGAGTGAGATCCTTCCAAAAACTTAAGTTCTTCCTGATCAGGAGAAAATTTGCCAAACTTTTCCGAGTCTACCTTGTTTTGCATAAAGTCTTTAAAATATAAAATATAATCATTATAATTGCTTGAATGATGCCAAACATATTGGAATTGTCAGAATCAATTTTCAGCTTTTTTATTAGTTTTCCTGCTCCCCATTTTTTAAAAGTCAACTAATAAAAAAAGATAGTCAAACCCAGGACCTATTCAACGAAATTCCAAAAAAAACTAAACGACTTTTTTAATCTAACTTCACTTCACTACTTCTTGAATAGGCTATCAAAATATTTTTCTGGAAAAAACTAGTTTCTAGAAAAATTCTATTTTAGTGCATTAAAATGCAATGATTAAGCTAAGATTTATTATATTAAACTAATTTGAAGATTTTTGTAGCCATTCACCGGAAGACATAAAAAACCTAATCTAATCTAATCAAACCTTTTCAATAGCCCAAAAGCTGATTAAACTCAGTTTATGGGGCTTAGTAAATCGCCACTTCAGAGTGTGGATCTCTTGAGGCTTGAGAGCACTCGAGTTTTAGACGGAAAAGGGAATGCTTATTTTTTACGAAGTCTTTGGTCGAAAGACTCAACCACAGTTTTAGTATTTATTCGACACTTTGCTTGCATTGCCTGCCGAGCTCATGTTGCTCAGATTTTGCAGTTTAAAAAACAATTTGAAAGCAAAGGGAGCAAAGTGATTTTCTTAGGTCATGGAAGTTCAGAGGCTCTTGCAGATTTTAAAAAGGCAATGAATCTTGAAGACACGCTCATTTTTACAGATCCTAGCCGAGAGAGTTTTTTAGCCTGTTCTGTCAAAAAAAGTTTTTTGAATTTGATTAGTGCCAGTTCTGCCATTCACATGACAAAGCTTGCACTCAAAGGTCACCGACAATCCAAATACGACAAGTCTATGGGAATTCACCGGCAAATGGGTGGCATTGTGGTGATTAAAAAGGGAAGAAAAGTTGCATTTCACTATATCAGTGAGGCAGTAGGAGACTTTCCCCCAGAAGAAAAAGTCCTTGAACAGGTTTCAGAAGATCTGGACTCGCAAAGATAAAGACCATTCAGTAAACTCGTTGACTTATCCTAAAACTCCATCGGCTTATGTATTTACAGGCTGGGAGCCCAATGTATGTGCACAAGCAGCAAGGTCAGGTAAATTTGATTTACGGAATCACTAAAAAGTGATAACGCCGTCTTGTTCTCTCTTGGCGGAAAGGGATTTCTAAAAAGGCGGAAATAGTGCAATTCAATCAATTGAGCTTTCAGTACAGCTCGCGAGTCAAATGGATTCGGTTTTTTAAGATCGTTTTAAGTCTTGTGAGTCTTGTTTTTGGTGGGTCGGCCTTTGCAGGAGGTGCGCAGCCAAGCAAGCCGGAGAATCAAACAGCAAGGATTCACGGGGTTTGTCAAAGAGCATTTAATCTTTTTTTTAAGTTAACAGATCGGTCAGGAGACGCTCTTCGCACGGCAGCGGTGGGTGATGATCTCATTCGGTATCGCAGAATGAATCGATGGAGCAATGTCAAATTAGGTCCAGTCGAAGAATTCAGCCGCTTTATTAAAGGTCTTAGAAATGCTGATCAAAGTTTCGGGGATCCTGGGAAGATCACAGCTCTTTTTGAGGTGAGGTATCCTTTGATCTGGGGTTCCCTTGGTTTTGGCAATTTCGTAAGAAAAAGACCGTTTGCTCCTCGTCTTCGACCTCTTTATCCTGGCGTGACTTGGGGAACAGCTTCAATGGAGATTGACACTCGTTTGTTTCCAAATGAAATTAATGGTTTAAAGGTAGACTGGTTTAGTCCTCTGGATCCACTCGGACTTAAACTGTCTCAGGCAGAATCCTATTCTAGCTTTATTCATGCCTTGAGTCAGCGTCGAGTGCCTTTAATTCCTTTGGGACGATTGACCAAGCAATCACAGCGAGAAGTGCCATCAACAATTGAAGAGCTCAAAGCTATTTTTAACCAAGGGATTGGTCCTCGAGTAAAAGAAGAGGAGCCTCGTATTTGGCAAACTTACTTTCTTGAAAGTCTCTTAGGTTGGCATTTACAGCCACAAGAATGGATTAATGTTTGGGTGGGTTACGCAGCATTGATCATGGAAATGAAAAAAAGCTTACAAGGAAACCCATTGGTCAGTGCTCAAGTAATGGATTTTATATATGTTTCTGAAGCTCACCTGACTGGCATCATTCTAGATTCACTTTTTTCGATGCAATGGGCAGTGGCAACGAAGCAACAATTTAGTGATTTCAGGGAAGAAGTAGTGATTCAACACGGTGGACAGCTTCGATTCATCAGGCAGCAGACTGAGAGATTCAACAATTTTATTCAAGAGGCAGACCTGAGTCTACGTGATAGTGGGCTATTTGTAGAGTATCGGGCCAAGGTAGAAAGAATGGGTTATCCACTTTTTAGTTCTCTCAGCGAAGCCGAGCTTAGGCAGCTTTGGGAAGACGGAAAACTCGCTTTTGACCAGAGGACTAGTTTAATCAATGAGGCAGCAGACGGCTCAAATATCCTTCAGTTTCCAAATGGCCGCACTGAAAAATGAAGGGATTGTTGCAAAACTTAAATTGAATCATCAATAGTTTATGGTATCTTAAACTTTTAATGAGGGAGTAGATTGAATGAGGGGCGTGAGCGAGAGGAGTTTGTGATGATTAAGTATCCACTTGAATTTAACGTGAAAGCGCAATCCAAATCAGGCATCGAGGCCCTTTGGGAAG
>CAYLWK010000033.1:0-2765 GCA_964387255.1 uncultured Oligoflexia bacterium | reverse complement strand
AAAAGCCTTTTGCTAAAGCAGTTGCAGAAATTGAAGCTCGAATCTTGCTGCAAACGCATCGGAATGCTGGGCATGAGTTTGAGTTCGATGCGGATCGACACGAAGGAAATTATCTTCTAGTGAAAGATCCGGATTTCTTAAAGTCCATTGGAATTGAGCAAGAAAAAGCAATCCTAGTGATTGATCCAGGCCAAGTTTCCAAAATACAAGTGAAACATTCAAGGCTCGTCTTGGATATATTGACTTTGCTAGCAGCTTTGGAGCATCAGATCCTCACTCGTGAGCAAGTTCGAGAGCGATTGCCTGAGAAATTTCCTGAGCTCTTAGGAGGAAATGGACGCTTAGATCTTTCAAAGGATCAGATATTTTTAAGGCATTTAGATGATGGGTTAGACCAGGTGACAAGCCGAAAACCGGGTGAGATTCTAGCATTTATTTTTTCAAACCTAGAAGGAGATGGGTATCGAATGAGAGACTCAGTTTGGGATTTTGTGACTGCTCTACAAACCAATCAAACGTGGGACTCTGTTTCAGATGGAGCTTTTTCACATCATCTTTCTAAAGGATTAGAGAGAAATTTTAAAAGGCAGCTCACGCTTAAGGAAAGGTGCCGAGGTTTATTTGAAAAGACCAGGCAATTATTTCGAAAGTGATTGGTTTAGGTGAGTTGAATCATCGAACGAGCAGCAGCAAGAGAATAATCTCTTCCAGAGGTTGGAATTGTTTGAAGGCGATGGATGGAGTGAATTTCCTCTAAGTCTTTGCAGTGCTGAACGTCAAATTTTACGACTCCAAGTGTTTGGTGTCGAATCGCATTTTTAATAGCCTCTTTATCTCGGTCACAAAAAAAGGCAGTTTTCCATGAGTTGATTTGTTTTGGATGATGGAGATCTGAGTTCGCAATTTTTGGAAGTGACGACTGAACGACGTCAGGAAAAAGATGGGGGCCACTTGCAACCTCCCAAGCATCAAAGTGGTACTGGAGCGTTTCTCGTTGATCCCAAAGGTAATAGGTCTGTTTTTCTAATTTACGTGTGTTCACGGGGTGAGCAGCGATCGCAAGGGCGTCTTGGGCATGGATTTGATGAATGAGTGATTCAGCGTGGCCATCCGCAGAAATGAACCCGTTGACATCGACAGCTAAAATGTGAGCCGAGCGATAGTTTGAGATGAAGTTTTTGGTGAGTTCAAACCCAGGCAGAACAAGCATGGAGTATTTTTTCCAAGCACGCTTCGCTTGTTTTTCAATCGTGTCTAAATAGCGCTCGAAATTCTCGGGAGTTAACGTTCGATTTAAAACTCGAGCGCTGACTCCCAAGAATGAGCTTTGTTCACACAAATGGTCTGATATGCAGATCACACCAAACCCCCTACTGCCATACAAATCCACGAGTTCTTCAATGGACAAAATCCCATCGCTAAATGTGGAATGGATGTGCAAGTCTCCGATTACCATATGCTTCTAAGATCGGTTCCTAATGCTAAGTGCGAATGAGTGATTTGTCAGATTCCCGTTAAATGGAACTCATTGACGGATAAAATGACTCTGTTTTTATGAGCCGGGACCCCTAGGTTAAAAAAAGATTAGAAGCAAAGTGCAGTGATTTCAGGCACTTAGGCGTTTAACGGTGCAGTCATGCTTGACACAGGGGGTGTATTTTGTTAAGGTACCCGCGCAAGGAAGTTTGGTATAGAAGTCGCCGCTTCCAGTTTTAACCCCGGTTCGGAGGAAACAATCGAATGTTTAAAGTCGGCGATAATGCTGTTTACCCAGCACATGGAGTAACTGTCATTAAAAAAATTGAAGAAAAAAAAGTGGGGGGCAAAATGAAAAGTTTTTATGTTCTCCAAGTAGTCGACAATCAAATGACCATCATGGTTCCCACGGATAACGCGGAGAGTGTGGGATTGAGAGGCATCATCTCAGATGGAGATGTTAAAAAAGTGTATCGAATTTTAAAAGATCGTGATGTGAAGATCGATAATACGACATGGAATCGTCGGTATCGAGAGTACATGGATAAAATTAAAACAGGATCGGTTTATGAGATCGCTGAGGTCTTACGCAATCTTTTCATGCTTCGCCATAATAAAGACCTAAGCTTTGGGGAGCGGAAAATGCTTGATCACGCAAAACACCTATTAGTGAAAGAGATCTCCTTGGCGCGAAAGAAAAAAGAAGCTGAAATCGAGCGAGAGATTCAGACGATTTTTGCGTCTTAATTTTCCAAATTAAACTTCAAAAATAAGAAAAAAGACCACCGGAATCCAATCAACAGGTAGACTGAGGTGGGAATTGTGCGAAGCGACGCATTGCGTCTCGTTAGGCTCTTTTCATGTGAATCAAGGGACGAGATGAGTGGGTTTGCATTGATTTTCAGAATTTCAAACACTATCACTGAGGAACCAGATCATGAGTGAAAACGATTCAATCAAGGAGCCGTGTTATGGGAAATGACTCCCAAAAACCAGTGAGAGTGAGATTTGCTCCCAGTCCGACTGGGTACCTTCATGTCGGTGGGGTACGCACCCTTTTATTAAATTATCTTTACGCCAAAAAGACCCAAGGGAAGATTGTTTTAAGGATCGAAGATACGGACCAAGAGCGCAGCACGCCAGAGGCAGAAACACTGATGCGAACCGACATTCAAGCGCTCGGATTGACCTTTGATGAGGGTCCTGATGAAGGTGGAGATGTGGGACCGTATCGTCAGTCAGAGCGGATGGGGATTTATGAAAAATACGCTCAAAAGCTACTCGACGAG
>CAYLWK010000032.1:0-4734 GCA_964387255.1 uncultured Oligoflexia bacterium | reverse complement strand
CATGGTGAAAGATCCACGTGCGGGAGTGGATCCAGCATTTTGTGCAAAATGGAATCCAGACTTTGCGTTTAAGGGAAATCGATGTTGCGGAGAAGTGCCTTGGCGTTATCGTCGAAGAGGGATTCGATGTTCCCCTCAGCGCTCGAAGCGATCTTTTTGTGATGAGAGAACTGAGAATCAAGTGCTTCTCACTCAGAAGGTGCAGTCTGGAGAAATTGATGATTATCTCGCTTATTTGAAGCCGCGATTTGATCGAAATGGACCCCAGGCACAATGCTCGCCTACGGATGGTTTTCTAGCGCACGGAAAACCGATTTTACCAACCCAGAAAAACGCCATAAAAATTCGAAGGCCCGGACGGTGTGTGAACTATGGAACGGATCGCATGGTGGCTCTTTTAGACTGGCTTGGACAAAAGGTGAAAAAAAAATCGGAATCAAAGCCTTTTCGAAACCCTCATCTTTTAGTGGGTGACATGTCCGCACCTAGAGGAGGTTGCCTTGCAGGTCGGGGGGGGCGTCGAGGGCACCTTTCTCATCAAACTGGGCAGGATGTGGATTTGGGATTTCTTCATTTAAGTGAGCGAAGACCGTCACCCTCTTATTTTACGCGCCGTTTCTCTGCTGAAGAAAATTGGTGGTTTTTAAAACAACTTTTTTCCAATGAGATTGTCTGTATTAAAATCGTTCTTTTAGATCGACGCCACATTCGATCGCTGGATCAATATATTCAAAAATTAAATAAAAAAAATCCAAATCACCCCGAAGTTGCATTATGGGAGCGCATGAAAGATCGAATTCAGCATGTTCGGTATCATCGAGATCATTATCATATTCGCATCGATGAGTCCGAGCCACTGTCAACGTGCCAAATGAAAGTAAATCCTAATAACGCGTCGTGACTTAAATTCAAGAAATCCATTCAATGTGATTGAGAATCCTCTTCCAGTTTTTGGATGAAAGCGTTAAAACAAAAAGGTTCCAGCAACACAAAGTATAACCACCGAAGCAGGATGGACGCATGTCAAACGGTCTCATTTCACTTTCGAGCAAGCAAAAAAAGATGGCAGGGATTTTTGGAGCCCTGGTGGTCTTGATCTTAGGGGTCACCCTTTATGAAATTTTTCCCACAGCTTCTAATCAAGGATATGCTCCCACGCAGCCCATTCCTTTTAGTCATAAGCTCCATGCGGGAAAGCATAAGATGGACTGTCAATATTGTCATGTGAATGCAGAACGTTCACAACATGCAAGTGTGCCATCGATGAATGTGTGCATGAATTGCCATCGTGTGGTCAAAACGGATTCCCCATATATTCAAAAACTCACTAAAGCTTATAATGAGGGAAGAGCGATTGAGTGGGTTCGAGTTCACGAGATGCCTGATCATGTTCGATTTAATCACGCACCTCATGTCCGCAAGGGGATTTCTTGTGAAGTTTGCCATGGGGATGTTGCGAATATGGAAAAGGTTCAACAAGTCTCAAAAATGCATATGGGTTGGTGCTTGAATTGTCATCGAAATCGAGCAGCACCGAGTAAGGTGGTGGCGACTGTGCGGCCAGACGATAAAAACCATGAAGGCCCACTCGCGCCCTACAGTTGTTCTACATGTCACTATTAATGAAGATGGGATCGGATGGATTGTCAAAGGATGTCATCAAATCAGTTGTGGAAAATTAAGAATGAGTCTCGAATGATTGAACGTAGAATTGAAGGATGAGCTTAAAAATGGAAAAAACAGCCGTGAGTCAAAATCAGTCGAAACAAGCCCAAGGGAACTCGAAATCAACACCGCCTCGGCATTGGGTAGACCTTCAAGAGCTTTCTTCTCAGTATTGGGAAAATGAGATCGAGCAAAAAAAGCGGGGCCAAGAATTTCTTCATAAACCCATTGAGACGCTTGAAGCCCTAGAGCGGTTGGATACAAAAGGCGTTGCGCGACGAGAATTTTTAGCGCTCATGGGAGCAAGCATGGCGATGGCGACCGCGTCGTGTACGCGTCGGCCGGTCAATAAGATCATTCCTTATGTGGTGAAACCTGAGGAAGTTAGCCCAGGGGTTGCGAACTATTATGCTTCTTATGCTTCATCTGTTTCAGGCGGAGTGGGTGTTTTAGTTAAAACCCGTGAAGGACGACCCATCAAGTTAGAGGGAAATCCGGATGATCCACTTCATCAGGGGAAATTGGATGTCGCAGGACAAGCGGCGGTTTTGGATTTGTATGATCCCGATCGACTCAAGCAACCTGTGAAAATCACACGCTCTCAAAAAGGGATTTTTAAAAAAGCAACTTGGACTGAAATTGATCATGATTTAGCTGAGAAATGGAAGGGGATTGTTCGCAATAATTCCTCTGTGCGAGTCCTATCTCCGGCCATTACGGGCGTTGCTTCTCATCAAATTTTAAGCGAGTTTCTGGGAGCCTTTCGAGATGCTGACCATATTGAAATGGATCCGTTGACGGACAGCACCTTCTTGGAAGCGCAAACGGAGTCTTATGGAAACTCCGTCGTGCCTGAGTATGCATTTGATGAAGCGGATTATGTCTTAAGTTTTGGAGCTGATTTTTTAGGGACATGGGGCGACTCGATTGAGAGCACTCGAAAGTGGGCACGAAATCGTCGTTTAAAGTCAACCCAAGCTGCTTCAGCTTCCATGTCTCGATTAGTTTGTGTGGAGTCTCATTTTTCGATTACGGGATCGAATGCGGATGAGCGACTTCGAGTGAGCCCGGGGGATGAGTTAAAAGTAGCGCTTGCGCTGGTTTCGTTGATCACCCAAAACCATTCCACATCTTTTTCAAATCGACGGGACCTCAATGCCGTTTTGAAAACGTATGAACCTAAAAAAGTGGTGGCAGACATTGGTTCAGGCATCACGGTGGCACAGTTAGAGCGCATTGCAGCTGAGCTTTGGAAACATCGTGGTCGGGGCATTGTGCTTCCAGGGGATTTAAGCACTCAAACGAAAGATTCAAAAGCACTGAATATTGCAGTGAATTTATTAAACTCAATTTTAATGAACGAGGGGAAGACCGTGGTAGGAACGGCTGCGCCTCGTGTGCAGTTTGCTCAGAATCAACGATTGAAAAAGCTCATTTCAGATATGAAAGCGGGCAAAGTAGATGTTTTGTTGATGGTGGGAACGAATCCAATTTATTCTCTTCCTGAAAGTTCTGGGTTTCAGGATGCGATTAAGAAAGTTGCACTGGTCATTACGATCGATGATCGCGTGACGGAATCTGGATGGATGAGTGATTATGTTTTGCCCGAGCCTCACTTTTTAGAAACTTGGGGGGATGGGGAACCTCGAAAAGGGCTGTATTTGATTCAGCAACCTGTGATTCGACCGCTTCATCAGACTCGACCTTTTCAAGAGAGTCTCTTGGTTTGGACGCGCGAGGCGAAACTTCGAGCCAAAGGGCTTTTATCGCGACTGGCTTATTCCGGAAAAAGTTCGTGGCATGACTATATTCAAACACTTTGGAAGGAAAAATTTTACAGCCGTTACGGGCGAGGTAAGTATTTTCATGAGTTTTGGGCAAACACTCTTCAAAAGGGGTTTATCGATGGGCGCTCTCAAAAGCAAGTGGCGCGACCGTTTCGATCAAATGTATTGGGAGAGCTTCCTAAGCTAAAACCGAAAGATCCCAAAGCGATTCAGCTGGTGTTGTATGCAAAGCCTTCTTTAAGAGATGGGCGTTCGGCAAATAATGGTTGGCTTCAAGAGGTACCGCATCCAGTTTCAACGATCACATGGGACAATTATTTAAATATGAGTCCTGGGTTGGCGAGTCGTTTGGGGTTGAAGTCAAACGATGTGGTCAAAGTGACGGCTAACTCGACCTCTGTGGAAGTGCCGTTGCATGTTCAACCAGGGATGGATGATCAAACCGTCAGTCTTGCAGTGGGCTATGGACGTGAAAGTGTGGGTAAAGTTGGGGATGGCGTGGGCGTAAATGCGTACACTCTTGCCCAGTATGATGAAGCTTCGGGTCAGCAAGTGACTGCCGGCATTGAGGTAGTGGTTGAAAAAACAGGAAAGCGCTATGAGCTTGCGGTGACTCAAAATCATCATCGCATGGAAAATCGTCCGATTATTAACGACATGACGCTTTCGGAGTTCAAGATTAATCCAGCAACTGAGCGACATACGGATCCACATTTACGACTTAAAACACCTTCCATTTGGCCCAAGCATAAGTACACCGGACCGTATCGATGGGGAATGGTGATTGACTTAAATTCCTGTACGGGCTGTAGTGCGTGTGTTGTCGCTTGTCAGGCAGAGAACAACATTCCGATCGTGGGACGTGACCGAGTGAGGTTTGCTCGAGAAATGCACTGGATTCGCATTGATCGCTACTACTCGGGTTCAAAAGAAAATCCAGATGTCGTGAGACAGCCGATGTTGTGTCAACATTGCGAAAATGCTTCATGCGAAACCGTGTGTCCTGTTCTAGCGACAGTGCACAACGAAGAGGGCATGAATGATATGGCTTACAACCGATGTGTTGGAACCCGTTACTGTCAGAATAATTGTCCTTATAAAGTTCGGCGTTTTAACTTTTTTGATCACTGGAAAGATTACAAGAGCACTCAGAACTTAGCATGGAACCCAGATGTCACCGTTCGTTCACGTGGGATCATGGAAAAATGCACTTTCTGTGTTCAGAGAATTCGTGAAAAGCAGCAAGTTGCGAAGAAAGAAAAACGACTGGTGAGAGATGGTG